>DAOPYU010000074.1:0-13856 GCA_035353095.1 Candidatus Sumerlaeota bacterium
GCAGTTGCGTACCCGGGTGGCGGCCAGCGCCGTGTTGGGGAAATAGGCCGCCGGATCAGTATGGTCGATTTTACGTGTTCCGGTAGAAAGGGTGCATTCCACCAGAAGATTCTCGATCCGGACATTGTTTGCGGTCTGCATCAGAACGCCGGTGTTCGGACCGTTGGTGGTCCCGTAGAGATACTGTTTCTCACAATCGTTTGAAACCCCTTCGAGATCCACACATTCGGCGTCCAGCAGCAGAGAGGCCGTCCCCAGGTCGTACCGGCCGGGCGGCACAAGGACCACGGCCCGGTTTGTCGCGGACAGCGCGGCTTTGTGAGGGGTCAGTTCTTTCGCCTCGGCGTAGGTTTTGAGCAGGTTGCTGGCGTTGGTCACCGGATTGGCGGTTGTACGCACCATCAGGAACGCTTCCCCCCGAAGTTGGTAGGCAACATTGGCAGTCTCGGCGATTCTGGCCTCGTTGGCCAGTTTGATGGTAATGGTATCGGGCACCTGGGCGTCGGTAACCGCTCCATCCAGCGCATCAAGGCGGTGGGAGTGTCCCCGGTCGGCCTTGGCGGCCAGACCGCTGGTGAGTTCCGTATCGGAGGCCAGTTCGTTCACCGGTACGCCGCCCAGCGTCAGGGCATTCAACGCAACAGTGGCTGTCGTGGCCATACTGGCATGCAGGGCGTTGAGGGCAAGGGTGGCGGTGGTTGCCCGGTCGGACTGCTGAGCCACGACAGCCCGCTGGGCGAAAAGGACGCTGTGAACGGCAACCCGTTTCGGGAAGATATCGCCCGGATCAATGGCGGCATCGGGCGGGGTGGCGCTGTCCACCGCCAGTTCGTACCAGACCTCGCCCGGAGCGGCGAGGACCTCGGCGGGGGGAGTCAGTTCAATCGAAAACCGTCCCGGAGTCTCAATCAGGAAAACCCCGGTTATGGCGCTCCCAAGCGTCCCGCCCCCAACTTCCGCGTTGTAGAACTGGACACGCCAGACACGCACACCCGTGAGCGCCTGGCCGTCGGAACCGGTAAGCGCCCCCTGAATGCTGATCGTCGAAGGGAGGGCGTGGACGGTCGTACTGCACAAAAGCGCAAACAGAAAAAAGGAAAAGACTCGAAGACCCCGCTGGAGACAAAACATGATACAATCCTCTCTGGGTGACCTGAAGCACTCCTGACACAACTAACTATGTGACCGGTTAATAAGAACTCCGATTGGGGAATCGTATCAAAACCGCCCCCCCTGTCGCAAGACAATTCCGAATTCGCGACCCATTATCATAAAAACAAACCGTATTGGCGGGACAAATTGCTTGCAAACCCGGGCGGGGACGTGTATGAGGTTGTAACGTGTATCTGGCCCCGGGTGGAGCAGGAAACAGGGTCGAATGACTCCCCCACCCCGCCCTGGCATCCAGGCAAATGCTCTGTTTTTATATTCTACACCTCCTGAAAGGACCCGAGAAATGAGACGCTACATTCTTGCCGGAAACTGGAAGATGTATAAAGACCAGAACGAAACGACGGCTTTGATCCAGGAATTGCTGCCGCTGGTTCAGAACAATACCGATGTGGACATCGTGGTCGGCCCGACCTTCACGTCGCTGGCCGCGGCCATGCAGGCCACGAAGGGCACCCCGATCGCCGTCAGCGCGCAGGACTGCTACTGGGAAGAAGAAGGCGCCTTCACGGGCGAAGTGTCCGTGCCCATGCTCAAGGCGGTGGGCGTGAAATACTGCATCATCGGTCACTCGGAACGCCGCCAGTACTTCGGCGAAACCGACGCCACGATCAACAAGAAGGCCAAGGCGCTCTACAAGCACGGCATCATTCCGATCATCTGCTGCGGCGAGCTGCTCGAAGTGCGCAAAGCCGGCAACACGAATCAGGTCGTCGAGACGCAGTTGCGCGGCTGTCTGGCCGACCTGCCCGCCGACAAGGTCCGCGAGACCGTGATCGCCTATGAGCCGGTCTGGGCCATCGGTACGGGTGAAGTGGCCACCCCCGAGCAGGCGCAGGAAGTCCATGCGATGATCCGGGGCCTCTTGACCGAACTGTACGGCGCGGACGTGGCGCAGGCCGTGCGGATTCAGTACGGCGGTTCGGTGAAACCGGATAACGTCAAGGAACTGATGTCGAAGCCGGACATTGACGGCGCGCTGGTCGGCGGCGCGGCTCTCAAGGCGGCTTCGTTCGCCAGTATCGTCAATTTCCAGAAATAATAAGGCGAGAAACCCGCCATTCCGGGGGTGTCGTTTTTTGCAATTCGGGCGGCAGGCGCGTCAGGCGTCTGCCGCCTTTTTCATAGCATCCAGGCTGCGGTTCGTGTATGGTTCTCCCGGGTCTTTACAGCGACGAAACCCCATCTTCATCTGCGTTCAGGGGGAATCGCATTCCCGGTGAAATGCGTTCAGAATAAGACAACTCCTGTCCTATGCGAACGGAACCAACAATATCCCCGACAAAGCACGACACGAGAACCGTCTTCTTTTTATGTGCTTTGGGGTAAACAAAGAGGTGTTTCATGTCTCAGCCCGATTTCAGTATCGCCCAGTTGCGCGATTACTTTTCGTTTGGATTTCCGACCTCGCGGGAAGCCTGGCATCTCTATGAGATTGAGCCAATCTTCGACGATTCCCGTCGGCCACCGTCGCTGGTCGTGATCCGGCGTCTGGCCGATCACTTCAACCGCAAACGCATCCTGACCTCGCACGCCTATCCCCCCGTCCACGCGGGTCAACTGGTGGCGGCAGGGGCGATCGTGGACCTGATGCGGTACGTCGTGTGGACCTACGCCGCACATCAAAATCCCCAGATTCTCACCCAGGGAATCGAGGAGGCCGCGCGTCGTCAGGGCGCCTATGTGGCCGAACTGCCTCCGGCTGTCTTTGTCCACCTGTTTCCTCCTCGAACGGTTCTTCAGGGGGAGCTTTCGGAATCCGATTTTCTGGCATCGCCGACCGTTCCTCTTCCCAGCCGGGAATCGGCAACCGCCGAAATGCTGCTTCTGTCGCTGGCCACGGAAAACCCGGCGTTTCTCAACTTCCGTTCGTTCTTCGACGATTCGGAACTGCAACGGAAAGCCCCCTACCGTTTGTTGATCGAGCGGTTGGAACAGTTCCTCGCCGCCCAGCCTCCCTTCAACCCATTGGGACAACCGCTGCTGGAATGCCTCCGCGCCCCGATGCGGGCCTTTCCCGATTCGCTCGAGGGCCAACTGCGTTACATCCGGCAATACTGGAGTACGTTCCTGCCCGCCCAGATACTCGACCGGCTCCTGCTGGCCACCGACGTCCTGCAGGAAGAAGAACGGGCCCGCGGCCTGGGGCCGGGGCCGGCCCAGGTATTGCGTTTTGATCTTTCTCTTTACCCGGAAGCGGACACCTACAGTGAACCGGCCTGCTTCAGCCCCGACGCGAACTGGATGCCCAATGTCGTGCTGATGGCCAAAAGCACCCATGTGTGGCTCGACCAGCTTTCCCGCAAGTACCAGCGCGCGATTCACCACCTGGATGAAATCCCGGATGAGGAACTGGATACTCTGGCCCGCTGGGGGTTCACGGGATTGTGGCTTATCGGGATCTGGGAACGCTCGAGCGCTTCCCAGCGCATCAAGCAGATCATGGGGAACCCCGAAGCGGCGGCGTCGGCCTATTCGCTCTACGATTACGTCATCGCGGCGGATCTGGGGGGCGAAGCCGCCTATGCCGACCTGAACCACCGGGCCCGCCAGCGGGGCATCCGTCTGGCCAGTGACATGGTCCCCAACCACACCGGGATCGCGTCAAAATGGGTTTCGGAACACCCCGACTGGTTCATCCAGAGGTCGGAACCGCCCTTCCCGTGTTACAGTTTCAATGGCGAAGATCTCTCGAACGATCCGAACATTGTCATTCAGATCGAGGACGGTTACTGGGACCACCGCGACGCCTCCGTGGTTTTCAAACGCTATGACAAGAACCGGGGCGACACGCGTTATATCTATCACGGCAACGACGGCACCTCGATGCCGTGGAACGACACGGCGCAGTTGAACTTTCTGATGCCCGAGGTCCGGGAAGCGGTCATTCAGACTATTCTGCACGTGGCGCGTCAGTTTCCGATCATCCGGTTCGACGCGGCCATGACCCTGGCCAAGCGGCATTACCAGCGCCTCTGGTTCCCCAAACAGGGGGAAGGCGGCGCCATTCCCTCACGCGCCGAGGCCGCCCTGACCCGCGCCGATTTCGACGCGGCCTTCCCCGTCGAGTTCTGGCGCGAGGTGGTGGATCGGGTGGCCGCCGAGGCACCCGACACCCTGTTGCTGGCCGAGGCGTTCTGGCTCATGGAAGGGTACTTTGTCCGGACCCTGGGTATGCACCGCGTGTACAACAGCGCGTTCATGAACATGCTGCGCGACGAGCAGAACGCCCAGTACCGCCAGACGATCCGCAACGTGCTCGAGTTCAGCCCGCAGGTGCTCCAGCGGTTTGTCAATTTCATGAACAACCCGGATGAACGCACGGCGGTGGACCAGTTCGGCCGCAACGGCAAATACTTCGGCATCGCCATGCTCATGGTGACCATGCCCGGCCTGCCGATGTTCGGACACGGCCAGGTCGAAGGGTTCGCCGAAAAGTATGGGATGGAATACCGCCGGGCCTACTGGAACGAAACCCCCGACCCGGAACTGATCCGACACCACGAGCGAGAGATCTTTCCCCTCGCGCGCCGGCGTTACCTCTTCAGCGGGGCCGAGAATTTCGCGCTCTACGACTTCATGACCCACTCGAACCAGGTGGATGAAAACGTCTTCGCCTACTCGAATCGCGTGGGAGAAGAACGCGCCCTGTTCTTTTACAATAATGCCTTTACGGAAACCAGCGGACGCATTCACACCTCGACGCCGATCAACGTCGCGCCAGGCGACGAGCGCCATCTGGTGCAACGGAGCCTGACCGAAGCGTTGAACCTGCGCGTCGAGCCGAATCTGTTCTACTCCTTCCACGACCTTTGTACCGGTCTGGAATACCTGCGTCACAGCAACGAGTTGGCGAATGTGGGAGTTTTCGCCTCGCTCCACGCCTACCAGCGCCACGCATTCCTCGATTTCCGTCCCCTGAACGACCCTGACGGCTCCTGGAGCCGGCTGGCCGGTCACCTGTCGGGCCGTGGAGTTCCCGATCTGGAGGAAGCGCGACGCGAGTTGGAACTGGAACCACTGCTGACGGCCCTGCGTCAGATGCTGAGCGACGAGTTGTTCGCGTCCGAGGTCGAAGAAATGGACGAGGCCTTGCTTCTCGCAACGCAGAATCGCGCTCGGGAATTCTACAGCCGACTGAGTCAGCAGTTGGGAACCGGCTGGGAACAGATCGAAGACTTCAGTGATCGGATCGCCCGGGAATTACGTTTCCACATCGAATACACCCAGGCCCAGCACTCCGTGGAGGCGGGAGAAACCGAACCGCCCACCGAACCCGCCACGGACTCGGACAAGGGCCTGAAACCCGTGATTGAAGTCCCGCGTCACGTCCCGCTGGCCTGGCTCCTTCTGCGCCACGTCGCCGCGTATGCCAGTACCTCACAGCCAACGCCGAGCCTTGCGCGCGAACTGTTGTTGCTCAAGCCCGTCCGCGAATGTTTTGAATCGCGGCTCCACAACCCGGACGCCGCCGGATACGATTGCCTCCTCGTCGAGCTTCTCCTGACCTTCCCGGACCTGCTGGACGTACAGAACGCGGAACTGCTCAGCAGCCGGTTCCATGTGCTGATGAACCATCCTATCGCCCGGAAATACCTGTGCGTGAACGAATACGAGGGAAAAACCTGGTTCAACCGGGAACAATACGAACGCTTTCTGGCCGCCTGTCTGGAATGCTGGCTGATGCGCCACGATTCGGAGGAAACCGAAAACCCGGATGCGCGGGACGCGGAATACGACCTGTGCGACCAGTCGTACGGTTTTCTGCTCGAGGCGGCGCGCCTGGCTTCCTGGCAGGTTGAAGAAACCGTTGCGCAACTGGAAGCATTGGAGCGTTCCCTGCTGGAATTCCTCACGTTGACCCGGTCGCTGAAGAATCCCGAACACCCGGTCAACGACGGAAATTCAGGATTTGATCCCACTCGCAGCAATTGAAAAACGAGGAAAGATCGCCATGCAGAAACGAGAAGTCGTCCGTCTCGCCTTCCAGGGACAACGTCCTCCGTACGTTCCCTGGCATTGTCAGTTCACGGTGGAAGCCCAAGCCAAACTGGCCGCCCATTTCGACGCAGACCAATGGGAAGAAGCGGTGGACAACCATTTTCTGGAACTGGGTTCGGCCATCGGTTTTTTTGAAGATCTGGGACATGATCGTTTCCGCGATGTGTTTGGAGTGGTCTGGGACCGCACGGTGGACAAAGACATCGGCCTGCCCGAGGAGGTTCTCCTGAAGGAACCCACCCTCGACGGATACGAATTTCCCGACCCGCTCGATCCTCGTTTCTTCCGGGACATCGAGAGCCGAATCACCGCACAGCCGGATCGGTTCCGGATCTTCTACCTTGGATTCTCGCTTTTCGAACGCGCCTGGACCCTGCGGGGGATGGAAAATCTCGCGCTGGACTTTCTCCTGAACCCGGAATTTGTCCAGACTCTTTTCACCCGGATCACCGACTACAACATTGCCCAGGTGCGTAAAGCGCTGCGGTATGACATTGACGCGGTTTATTTCGGAGACGACTGGGGCCAGCAACACGGTCTCATCATGGGTCCCCAATGCTGGCGCGAGTTCATCTTTCCCCAACTCCAGCGGATGTACCAGACCGTCCGGGATGCGGGCAAGTTTGTCATGATCCACTCGTGCGGCGATGTGGATGAGTTGTTTGAGGACCTGATCGGGATCGGTCTGAACTGTTTCAATCCGTTCCAGCCGGAAGTCATGGATGTGTTGAGTCTTATGCGGACGTACCGGGGCCGCCTCACCTTCCACGGCGGACTTTCGACCCAGCACACCCTCCCCCACGGTTCCGTGGACGACGTACGGCAGGAAACCCGCCAGCTGCTCGAGGAAGGCGCGGCGGGCGGGTACATCTTCGCACCCGCCCACGCCGTCGAGGGGGATGTTCCGATCGAGAATATGGTGACGTTCCTCGAAGAAATCCAGTCGCAACCGGCCTACCGACAGTTCCGGAAGTCTGACTCAATCCAGGTTCTCTGATTTCAACCTCAGACGAAACAGTTTTTGCCTGTGGCATCGGGGAAAATCATGGCTGTTGTTTTTCGTTGCCGGTCGTATTACTTTGTGTTACCCTTGAATCGGTGTTGAATTTTGGCAAGGGCGGACGGGTTTCATGACACACCTTCGGAAACAGGAAATCATCACCTTCAAGGCGGACGAATCGCTCACCGAGGCGATGGAGGGGATTCCCAACCGCTCGGAGTTCATCCGGGCCGCGATTCTGGCCGCGCTGGAGAATTCCTGTCCGCTCTGTGGGGGAACCGGCCTCCTGACGCCCGATCAGCGCCGCCACTGGGAAAAGTTCGTGACGAACCACCCGGTGACGGAATGCGCGGACTGCCACGCCCGCCATCTGGTCTGTGGCGCGGCGGAAAAATGCGATCATTCACACTGAAAGGCACAAGATCATGAAACATATCGTTCGGCCCCTCCGGCGTTTCGGGTGTTTGTTTCTGCTGGTCGGGCTGGTTCAAACAATTGCCCTGGCTCAGGCTCCGTTGCGCGTCGTGGTGGCCATTGAACCGCAGGCCTTTCTGGTCGAGCGGATCGGAGGGGACCGGGTTCAGGTGCAGGTGTTGATCCAGTCCGGCCAGGACCCCCACACGTTTCAGATTTCTCCCCGACAGGTCCAGAGTATCGCGCAGGCCGATCTGCTTTTTACCTCTCGAACCCCCTTCGAGGAACGGTTGACCGAGAAGATCGCACAGGCCTATCCGAATCTGCGGATCGAGGACATGGCCGCCGGGATTCAGCGGAAGTGGAGCGACGAGCACGAACACGGTGAAGAAGGAACGGAGGGATCTAAACAGGAGATCGCCTCGCCTCCCCTCTCGCCCACTCCAGCCGCCTCCGACAGTTCCACCACGCTGACCGCGACCGACCCGCACATCTGGCTTTCCCCCCGTTTCCTGCGGGTCCAGGCGGAAGCCATCGCCCGCAAACTGGCCGAACGGGACCCCTCGCAGGCCGATTCTTACAACCAGAACCTCCAGGCTTTTCTGAAAGACCTGGACTCCGTTCACCAACGGATCACGCGCCAGCTGGCGCCCTACAAAGGGCGCGCCTTTTACGTCTATCACCCCGCCTTCGGGTGTTTTGCGAACGACTACGGGCTGATCCAGAAGTCGGTCGAGATCGAGGGGAAAGCGCCCACAGCCAAACAGCTCTCGCAGCTGGTGGAACAGGCCCGGGCCGACCGCGTGCGGGTTCTATTCACGGAAGAGCAGTTCAACCCGCGCAGTCCCGGAATCCTGGCGGAGGCCATCGGGGCCCAAGTCAAGCCGTTGAATCCGTTGGCGCGCGATGTCCTGAAGAACCTGGACACAATCGCCCGGAATCTTGAAGAAGCATTCCGGGAAGAAACGTCGTGATGGACCCGACTGCCATGGATACTTCGAATCTCCCCACCTCCCCGTCGATTCTGCTTGAGAATGTTTCGTTTGGATACGGTCGGGTCCCCGTTCTCGAAAATGTCTCGCTTTCGATTCAGGAGCGGGGACTGGTCTGTTTTGTCGGACCGAATGGCGGGGGGAAAACGACCCTGCTCAAACTGATTCTGGGACTTTTGAAGCCGGAAAGCGGCCTGGTGCGCCTGTTCGGGTGTCCCCCGGCGGAATCCCGCCACCGAGTGGGTTATGTGCCGCAGCACGCCCGCTACGACCCGCTTTTCCCGGCGACGGTTGAGGAAATCGTCCAGATGGGATGCCTGGGCAAACCTTCGGAGTCTCTGCGTTCCAGGGGCGCTCACCAGATTGTCCATGAAGCGCTCGACGAGGTCGAGTTATCCGATCTGGCCCATCGGCCCTTCTCGGACCTTTCAGGGGGGCAACGCCAGCGCGTCCTGATCGCCCGGGCGCTGGCCTCACAACCGGAATTGCTCATTCTGGACGAGCCGACATCGAATGTGGACCAGCGGGCCGAAAACCGTCTCTATGAAACGCTGCTCCGGCTCAACGCGCGCATGACCATCCTGCTCGTCTCGCACGATCTGGGGTTCGTCTCCAACATTGTCCAGAGTGTGGTGTGCGTGAACCGCCGGGTAGTCCACCACCCCACGAGCGCCATCACGGGCGAGATGATTCAGGAAATCTACGGGGCCACGGACCTGCTGATGGTGCGCCACGATCATATCTGTTCGGACAAGGGACACCAGCATGAATGACTTTCTCCAGGCCCTGCACGACCTGCCGTTTGTCCGCCTCTCACTGATCGTGGGGCTGCTGGCCAGTGTGGCGTTCGGGATGACCGGCGCCTATGTGGTGGTGCGGCGGATCAGTTACCTGGCGGGTGCGATCTCGCACTGTGTCCTGGGGGGGATCGGCGCCGGTCTGTACCTCGAGCGCGTTCTGGGGTGGACGTGGTGCGGCCCGATGACGGGCGCGGTAGTCGCCGCGCTGGCCGCCGCCATTATTGTCGGACTGGTGAGCCTGCGAGCCGGGCAGCGCGAAGACACGGTGATCGGCGCCATCTGGGTGCTGGGCATGGCCACGGGACTCCTGTTTCTGCAAAAGACCCCCGGTTTCGTGGACCCGATGAGTTATCTCTTCGGGGACATCACGCTGGTTTCACACACGGACCTGTGGCTGGTGGGCGGTCTCGATCTGCTGGTCGGCGGAGCGGTCTGGCGGTTTTTTCCTCAGTTTCTGGCCATCTGTTTCGATGAGGAATTTGCGCGCCTGCGTGGTATCCGGGTGGAGGTCTATTATCTGCTGCTCCTGTGCCTGACCGCGCTGACGATCGTGCTGCTGGTGAAGATTCTCGGGATTCTGATGGTGATCGCGCTTTTGACGCTGCCGGCGGCCACGGCAAACCTGCTGGCACGGAAACTGTGGCATCTGATGGCGTTGTCGGTCGTCCTGTGTGCGGTCTTTACCTGCGGCGGGCTGGCCTGCGCCTATGTCTATGATCTTTACAGCGGTCCGGTCATCATCCTGATGGCCGGCGCCGTGTACCTGCTGGCGCTGCTGGTCCAGAAGTTCAAACCGGTCCGACTGGAATCGTCCGAGCAATAGGGGCCATCCGCGATCAGCTTCCAGGTTTTTCCCCACACCCGGTGGTAAAGTTTCGTAAGAAATGCTTGCCTTTGCCTTTCGTTTGCCGTATTTCTGAGGCTGATTTAGGAAGCGACAAGACACCATCCAAACGGTCGGGCCAATCTTCTCAGATGCCCTCTTCCCGGCAGGGTCGAAATTCCGTGAAGAATCGCGTGTCGAGAAACCAGCGGGACGGATCGGGGAATTCAGGTACGCCTGTCCCGATTTCAGGTTGAAACAACCGGAGGTTCGCTTCCGCACATTTCGATCGGGAGGTAGTTCCATGCGTTCTCTGAAGAAAATGCTTGTGTCATCCCTGACGGTCGGCCTGGTTCTTTCATCGGGCATCGTCTGCCAGGCTCAAGAGAAAGAAAAGACGTTCGGCGACGACGCTACCTTTCTCCAGAAACAAACCGGCGCAGTGGTTCTGAAAAGCGCGGACGGACAGGCTCAGGTCGCGGTCGCTCCCAAATACCAGGGACGGGTTATGACCAGTACCTCGGGGGGCGAGAAGGGCCGCAGCTACGGCTGGATCAACTACAGCCTGATCGAGTCGGACAAATTCGTCGAGCATTTCAACGCGTTCGGAGGCGAGGACCGTTTCTGGATGGGACCGGAAGGGGGCCAGTTCGCCCTTTTCTTCAAGAAGGGGGTCCCGTACAACATGGACAACTGGCAGACGCCCCCGATTATGGACACGGAGCCCTATCCGGTCGTCTCGAAGACCGACAGCGAGATCAAGTTTCAAAAGACAGGGACGGTCATCAACCGGTCCGGTACGGCGTTTGACGTTCAGATAGACCGGACCGTGTCCCTGCTCGACAACAAGAAGGCGGGGGAATTGCTGGGTGTGACGATTCCGAAATCGGTCAAACAGGTCGCCTACGAGTCGAAGAACTCGGTGACGAACAAGGGGAAAGAGGCGTGGACAAAGGAAAAGGGACTGCTTTCCATCTGGATTCTCGGCATGTTCAAGCACTCCCCCACCACAACCATCGTGATTCCGTTCACAAAAGGCGCCGAATCGGAACTCGGCCCCAAGGTCAATGACACCTATTTCGGCAAGGTGCCGGCCGAGCGTCTGGTGGTGAAGGACGACGTGCTCTTCTTCAAGGGTGACGGCAAATATCGGAGCAAGATCGGCCTGTCCCCGAAACGCGCGCGGAATATCGCGGGCAGCTACGATTCGGCCAACAAACTCCTCACCCTGGTTCAGTACGACAAACCCGCCGGAGCCACGGACTACGTGAACTCGATGTGGGAAGACCAGAAGGAACCGTTCTCAGGCGACGTGGTGAACTCGTACAACGACGGTCCGACCACGACCGGCAAACCGCTGGGACCGTTCTACGAACTGGAAACCTCGTCTCCCGCGGGCGCTCTGGAACCGGGTAAGGCGATGGTCCATTGTCATCGGACGTTCCACTTCGAAGGACCGGAAGCCGATCTCGAACAGATTGCGAAGAGCGTGCTGGGGGTCGGATTGAACGACATCAAGACGACGCTGCCGTAAGGGCATATTTTGAAATTACTGCAATACCGACCGGGATGGAGGGGACTTCATCCCGGTCTTTCTCTGAGTGGAAAACAGAACGGGAAATGAGAGGACAGTATGAAACTTCTGCGACTTCCAAACCTTGTACCCATGATGCTCCTCCTTTCTTTTTTACCGACAGCACTCCCGGCTGCGGAGACGTCCCAACGGACCGAAGCCTCCCAATCCCCTGTCCAGAAGACAGACGAAGCAACCTTCCGGGAAGCGCCCTATCTGAATGTTCGACAAAGCTTGAAGAATTCGCGGACGCGTTTTCTCCAGACAAAACAGGGACGGGTGGCGTTTCTGGGCGGGTCCATCACCGAAATGGACGGGTACCGCCCGATGGTGTGCGAAATGCTGAAACGCCGGTTTCCCGGAACCCGGTTCGAGTTCATGAACGCGGGGATCGCCTCCACCTGTTCGACCACGGGGGCCTTCCGCATGCAGCGCGATGTGCTGGGCAAAGGCCCGGTGGATCTGCTCCTGGTCGAGTTTGCCGTGAACGACCAGCAGGACGCCGCCCACACGGAAAGCGAGTGCATTCGGGGCATGGAGGGCATCCTGCGGCAGGCGCGCCGGCAGAACCCGAACATGGACGTGGTGTTCCTCTATTTTGTGAACCCGTTCATGATGGACCAGTTCCGGCAGGGGGAAACGCCATTGCCGATCCGGAGTCACGAAAAAGTGGCGCAGCACTACGGAATTCCGTCTCTGGATCTGGCGCGCGAGGTGACGGCGCGGATCGACACGGGCGAGTTCGACTGGGAAAAGTTCGGTGGGGTCCACCCGGCCCCGTTTGGGAACGCGATCTATGCGCACGCGGTGGAACGCCTGATGGAAGCCTGCTGGAAGGATGAACCGGCTGTCAACTCGCCGCTCAAGCCGTATGATCTTCCAAAGGAACCGCTGGACAAGTGGAATTATGGGGACGGCATCCTGGTTTGGCCGGAAAAAACCAAAACCGACGCGGCATGGACACGCGGAACCCCCGACTGGAAATCCTTGAAGGGAGAATGCCGGGAACGATTCGCGCGGGAAGAACTGCTCTGTTCCACGCAGCCGGGCGCGGAGGCGAAGCTGACATTTTCGGGCACGGCGGTCGGACTGTATGTCCTGGCCGGACCGGACGCGGGAAACGTCGCTTACTCGATAGATGGCGCGCCGTTCCAGACACGCGATCTTTACCACGAATACAGCGCCGGTCTGCACTATCCGCGCACCTGCATGCTCGAAACGGAACTGTCCCCGGGTCGGCACGAGTTGACCCTGCGGGTCTCGGACCGGCAGAATCCGAAAAGCAGCGGTCATGCCGTGCGGATTCTGCAATTTGCCGTGAATGGCAAAGGGGAATGAGAAAGAATACCCTCCTGGCCCAGTGAAACCGCAACCGAATTTAACGCAAAGTCGCGGAGGCGCAGGGAGTTCTTTCTCTCACACGCACTTTGAGTTTTCTCTGCGAATTTCTCTCTGGAACCGCAGCTGCGGGAAACCGCGAAAATCGCAAGGAGTACTAGCCATAACCGCGCCAATCAGGAGATTGGCGATCCCGGGAGGCAGGAGAATCCGGGAGGCCGCTTTCATCTTTCCCGCTTCCACTTGCCGGGATGGGCAAAAGGCCTGCAAAAACTCATCGTACCATCAAGACGGCGGAAGAAGACGTTTGAGACGCGTAGGGACCGATCCCCTCCCCTTCCGTGGTGTGTTCGAAGGCTCCGATATCCAGCGCCGCTTTTCGGGGACGATAGAGACGCGCGAGCGTCTCGTCGCGATAGTACTCCCGGTCGGGAAGACCGGTGACCGTCTGGGCGGCCTGGCCAATCAGAACGCTGCCGGACGCAGGCACATAGTCGGCTGTCCCCGCATTGCGAAAACCGGGTTCATCCGAGAAGACGGAATGGGACAGGGGGCCGGGCGCAACACCGGTCGCCAGCCAGTTCTTCGTTCCCGAGACCGACCCGTGCGCGGCATCCTCGACGAGGGTGGGCTGGGCTGTGCCGAAGATCACGTTGTTGGACACCTCGGCGGTCATCGGCGTTCCACTGGCATTGGAGAGATGGACGAAGGCCGCATGTCCCCCATTTCCGATCAGGGTGTTCCG
>DAOPYU010000075.1:0-13812 GCA_035353095.1 Candidatus Sumerlaeota bacterium
AAAATCATCGCAACCAGACCGGAAACTCGACCCTGGGTGACATATGTCACTATCTGCGGGGTTTGTCGTTTCGGAGACATTCACCGTGGGTTAAAACCCACGGCTACTCATAGGTAATCCCTTCGGGATTCCAACTGTCCTTTCGGGTAAAACTGTTGCGAAAAGTTCTAAATCCCCGTTTCTGTCAGACTGGGAGTTCATTCCCTTCTTTTTTCCTTGGAAACTCCTTGACTCCCGGATGGGTTTGCGATATGGTGCCGATCCCTGAGTGTGGGAGTAAGGCTTGTGTCCCTCCCGCCCGAAAGGGGAAGCGGAACCGATGTGGGTGATTAGCTCAGCTGGCTAGAGTACTGCCTTGACATGGCAGGGGTCACAGGTTCAAGTCCTGTATCACCCACCACTTTCGAAACACTCGACGCGCCTCTTTGCATTCGAGGCGTTTTTCTTTGTCACCATCGCACCAGGCGCCCCTGCCGCGCGGGCGGGACGTGGAGCCGGAACACTGGCCAGGGTGGGTGCGGGCGATGGGTTTTTGTGGCACGTGAGTCTCCACCGGTATGCCCGACAGCGAACCTCCATTTTTGAAGCCGTTTCCGTGTGTCCCCTCGGAAAAAGTGTATGAACCGGACGATCTGGCCGCCCCGATCGTGTGGTCCGACTTTTTTTCCGGAAATGGCGCCCGGGCGCATTGGCCCGAGGCCCAGCCTCCGGTCGAAGTGGAAATCGGCTGTGGCAATGGGCGTTACCTCTGCCGGGCCAGCGCCGAGCGTTCAGGTCATCTGTTTGTCGGCATCGAGCGTTCGGAGGCGTTTGCGCGCCGCTCGCGCGACCGGATGGTGAAGTTTGGCGTCGAGAACGTGCGGATTGTGCGGGCCGACGCGCCCACCTTTCTGGAGTCGCACTTTTCACCCGGTTCCATTTACGACCTGCACGTGTATTTCACCGACCCGTGGCCCAAGCGACGCCACGCGCGGCGACGGATCTTTCAGCCGGCGTTTGTCGAACTGATTCACCGGCTGTTGCGGCCCGGCGGGCGGGTGTTCGTCAAGGTGGACCTGCACTGGTATTTCGAGGAAATTTTCGGGCGATTCGAAACTTCCCCTCGTTTCGAGGTGGTGGCGTGCGGCATGGATGCCCGGCGCAACTGGGACATTCTGGAAACGACTTGCTTCGAGCAAAAAGCTCTTGCAAAGACCGGGCGAACCTATTACCTTGTTGCCCGAAGCATCTGACAGATGAATTTCCTCCTGTTTTTTTCGGCATCTGATTTTCGCATTTCCGGTTTCCGGAGAAAGAATCCGCTTTCGGCGGTTTCGAAAAGAAGCGAGTCCTTCAGTATTCGATCGGCGCGTTCCCGCGCCCAAAGGTGAAAGAAAAATGGCACGCATATTCGTCATTGACGGCGATCCCGCCTGGCAGTTTTTCCTTCAGGATACCCTCGAGTCCGCCGGGCACGAGGTTTCGTCGGTGGCCGACGCCCAGTCGGCGGTGGAACTGTGGGAAGAGTTTCAGCCGGACCTCGTCGTTACCGATATCCTTTTGCCCGACCAGAACGGGATCGAGAAACTCAAGGACCTCCACCGGCGCCGTCCCGGCCTGCCGGTCATTGCCGTCTCGGGCGCCGACCACGAGCGCTCGGGCAACTACCTGCGGCTGGCGGCCAGTCTGGGCGCCACCCACACGCTGGCCAAGCCGTTTGCGGGCCCGGCCCTCTTGAGCGCCATCCGCCAGGCGCTGCCCGCCGGGGCGTGGGTGTGAGCCGGTTCCTCGATTCGAACATCTGATATCCTTCTCATCTTTTTTCTCCGGAGACCCCTGAGATGCCCTCCCAGACCCCGACCCGCGAAGAGGCGATGGCGCTTCTTCTGGAGTTCAACAGCGATCCCTCTCTGCTCAAACACGCCCTGGCCGTCGAGGCCGTGATGCGCCATCAGGCCCGCAAGGCGGGAGAAGATGAGGAGCGCTGGGGCGTCATCGGCCTGGTCCACGATCTCGACTACGAACGCTTTCCCGAACAGCATTGCCAGAAGACGCGCGAAATCCTGACGGAACGCGGGTGGCCCGAGGCGGACATCCGCGCGGTTGTCTCGCATGGGTGGGGCCAGTGCAGCGATGTGGAACCCGAGACGCTCCTGGAAAAGACGCTGTTTGCGATGGACGAATTGACGGGTCTGGTGGCGGCCGCCGCGCTGGTGCGGCCCTCCAAGAGCGTGCTGGACCTCGAAACAAGTTCCGTCCGGAAGAAATGGAACCAGAAAAGTTTCGCCGCCGGCGTCAACCGCGACGTGATCGCACAGGGCGCGGCGATGCTCGGGGTGGATCTGCCCGACCTGATCTCGGACGCGATTGCGGCCATGCGGGAAGTCCACGAAGCGATCGGGCTTTGATGGGTGATCTGAAATAAATACAAAGGTCGTAATCCGGAAAATCTTTTGTTTCCCTTGAGAAGGAGGAGAAAGATGGACCCTGTCTTTCCGGTTTTTATTTATGAGAAAGATTGCGGCGAGGTCTCGATGTGGGGCACCCACGAGGCCATGCTCGAATACTTCGAACCAATCGATATGGAAGAACACGAATACCTGGCCTGGGACTCCACGGGAATTCCCCTGGATCTGTTGCTTGGAGAACAACCGATCTGGCTGTTGTTTGAGAAACTGCCGGAGCCGGATCGTGTTGTTCCTTCCTTGTCCGATGCCCTGACACGATATGCCTCCTCTCTGGGTATCACTCTCAGTCCAGAAGATCTGGGCAATCCCGGGAGGGCCTATGGTTTACTGATGGAGACCCTCAAAAAGAAAACAAAGTCGATGGGTTTCTGGAGGCGTCTGTGGGGACGTTTTTGAAAGCGATTTGCACGAAGAGGTGTGTGGGGTATGCCGACAGGGTGTTTCCAGAAGAGATTGAGATGGACAACCTTTTGGACGATTCTCGTCAGTGGAATTGTGTGGATAGGTTCTGTCGTCAGCGGAGAAGGAACCACCATTTCTGTCCCCGGAAATGGACCGTCTGAAAAACACAATTATGTCGCGGAACTTCAGGCCCGTCACGATTGCCTTGCGAAGGACTGGGAAAGACGCGAGGCGGGCGGGTACATCGTCGAAAACAACGTCTGGAACAAGGGCGACCGCTCGGACTATTCCCAGTGTGTCTTCCTGGAACCGGAGGCCTTGGGCGCGGTACGGGCCGGGTGGGCGTGGAAATGGAACAACCCCACCAACGACGTGGTGGCCTATCCCGATATTATCTTCGGAAAAAATCCCTGGTTTGAGACTTCCACAACGACAACGCTGCCTGCGCGGATTCGCGAGGCGGGCGACGTGGAAATTCTCCTGGACGTCGAGCACACGGGGACGGGAAAGCGGAATCTGGCGTTTCAGGTCTGGCTGACAAAGGAGAGCGCGGCGACTCCGAAATCGGTCACCCGCGAGGTCATGATCTGGCTGGAGAACAACGGTTTGCGCCCGGCGGGCACAAAGATCGCGGACCTGTCCCTCGACGGTAAGGCGCTCGAACTCTGGGAAAATCCCCACCACGGAGACCCCAACGGGTTGGAGTGGAATTATTTCGCCTTTGTGTACCGGACCCCGTTGCTACAGGGACGGGTTCCCCTTTCGAAAATGCTCCAGTACCTGATTGAGACCGGGCATGTTTCCCCGGACGAATATCTGGCCGGAATCAATCTGGGCAACGAGATCATCAACGGAAACGGACAGACGCTTTTGAAACGCTACCGAGTCCTGTGCCGAAGGAACCGGACGAAATAATCGGGAATAATACAAGAATGACAACGGATGGTTTTCCGAATCGTTTTTCCCCGGTAGGGGCGGGTTTCAAACCCGCCCCTACGGTTGAATGGGGAATCCGGTTCCACTACGCCCCCAGGTGTTTGTGATATTCCTGAAGCGAACAGACCTCGTGGGTGCCCTTCTGGTAATCGGCGATACCCCGGCCCGCCGCGACAGCCGCCGCCAGCGTGGTGATATAGGGGATCTTGTAGCGGATGGCCGCCTTGCGGATGTACGAGTCGTCGCTCTGGCTGAGCTTGCTGCCCGGCGTGTTGACGATCAGGTGGATCTCATGGTTCTTGATGGCGTCCTCGACGTTGGGACGCCCCTCGTGGACTTTCAGAACCAACTGCGCCTCGATTCCGTTTTCCTTCAGGAATGCATGCGTGCCGCGCGTGGCCTTCAGGGTGAATCCGAGGTCGGCGAACCGGCGGGCCACCTCGAGCACCCCCGGACGGTCGTGTTCCGTCACGGTGATGAGGATCGAACCCTGGGTGGGCAGAGGCTGCTGGGTGGCTTCCTCGGCCTTGAAGTAAGCCAGCCCGAAAGTTTCCGCCATTCCCAGAACTTCGCCTGTTGACCGCATTTCGGGCCCCAGGATCGGGTCCACTTCCGGGAACATGTTGAAGGGGAAGACGGCTTCCTTGACGCCGAAGTGGGGAACATGGCGGGTCTTGAGGTTCAAGTCGGCGAGTTTCTTGCCGAGCATCATCTCCATGGCCAGACGCGCCATCGGAATGTTGCACACCTTCGACACCAGCGGCACGGTGCGCGAGGCGCGCGGATTGGCCTCGAGCACATAGACCACGTCTTTGGCAATAGCGTACTGGATGTTCATCAGCCCCACGACGTTCATCTCGATGGCGATCTTGCGCGTGTACTCGCAGATCGTGTTGATGTGTTTGGCGGGGATGCTGATGGGGGGAATCACGCAGGCCGAGTCGCCCGAGTGGATCCCCGCCAGTTCAATATGCTCCATGACGGCGGGCACGAACGCGTCCGTGCCGTCGGCGATGGCGTCAGCCTCCGCCTCGATGGCGTTCTGGAGGAACTTGTCGATCAGGATCGGACGGTCGGGCGTGACATCCACCGCGGCGTTGACGTAGCGGCGCAGCATTTCCTCGTCATGCACGACTTCCATGGCGCGACCGCCAAGCACGTAGGAGGGGCGGACCATGAGCGGATAGCCGATGCGTGCGGCGATTTCGAGCGCCTGGTCGAGTGTGCTGGCCATGCCCGACTCGGGTTGCGGGATTCCCAGTTTCCGCATGATCTGGCGGAAACGGTCGCGGTCCTCGGCCAGGTCAATTGTCTCGGGCGAGGTCCCCAGAATCTTGACCCCGGCCGCCTCGAGTTCGGCGGCGATGTTCAACGGCGTCTGCCCGCCAAACTGCACCACCACCCCTTCGGGTTTTTCCTTCTCGTAGATGCTCAACACATCCTCGACCGTCAGCGGTTCGAAGTAGAGTTTGTCAGAGGTGTCGTAGTCGGTCGAAACGGTTTCCGGGTTGCAGTTGACCATGATGGTCTCGAGCCCGGCGTCGCGCACGGCGAAGGCTGCGTGGACACAGCAGTAGTCGAACTCGATCCCCTGACCGATGCGGTTGGGACCGCCTCCGAGCACCATGATCTTGCGATTGCCACTCACCGCCACCTGGTCGGGCGCGTTGTAGGTCGAGTAGTAGTAGGCCGCGCTCTCGACCCCGCTGACGGGGACCGGTTCCCAAGCCTCGACGACACCGAGCGCGATGCGTTTCTCGCGGATGGTTTTTTCGGGCAGGCCAAGGAGTTTTGCCAGGTACCGGTCGGCAAACCCATCCTTCTTGGCCTGAGTCAACAGGGTATCGGGGGGCAACTGGCCCTTGTAGCGCAGGATTTCTTCCTCGAGGTCCACCAGTTCCTTCATCTGTTCGATGAACCACGCCTTGATGTGGGTGCGCTTGTGCAATTCCTCGATACTGGCGCCCTTGCGCAGCGCCTCGTACAGGATGAACTGCCGCTCGCTCGAAGGTTCAATCAACAGGGACAGCAATTCATCGAGAGGACGGGTGTTGAAATCCCGCGCAAACCCCAGGCCGTACCGCCCGGTCTCGAGCGACCGGATCGCCTTCAGGAGCGCTTCCTTGTAGTTCTTGCCGATACTCATCACCTCGCCCACGGCGCGCATCTGGGTGCCGAGTTTGTCATGAACGCCCGGGAACTTCTCAAACGCCCATCGGGCGAACTTCACCACCACGTAATCGCCCGACGGGGTGTATTTCTCGAGCGTTCCGTCGCGCCAGTAGGGAATTTCGTCGAGTGTCAGCCCCCCTGCCAGCATTGAGGAAACCAGCGCGATCGGGAACCCCGTGGCCTTCGACGCCAGCGCCGACGAGCGCGACGTGCGTGGGTTGATTTCGATCACCACAACCCGGTCAGTTTTTGGATCGTGCGCAAACTGGACGTTGGTGCCGCCGATGACCTTGATGGCTTCGACGATGTCGTAGGAATACTTCTGCAGGCGGGTCTGCAACTCGGGAGCGATGGTCAACATCGGCGCCGTGCAGTACGAATCGCCCGTGTGAATTCCCATTGCGTCCACGTTTTCGATGAAACAGACGGTGATCATCTGGTTCTTCGCGTCGCGGACGACTTCGAGTTCCAACTCTTCCCACCCCAGCACGGACTCCTCGACCAGGACCTGTCCCACCAGGCTGACCGAGAGGCCGCGCGAGACGATCGTGCGCAGTTCTTCCATGTTGTAGGCGATGCCGCCCCCAGTCCCGCCCATCGTATAGGCCGGACGGATCACCACAGGACAGCCGAGTTTTTCCGCGATCCGTTCGGCTTCTTCGAGCGACGTGGCGATCTCGCTGCGGGGCGTTTCGATCCCCAGGCGGGCCATCGTGTCCTTGAAGGCCTGGCGGTCCTCGCCCCGCTCGATGGCGTCGAGTTCCACGCCGATGATTGTCACGTTGTACTTGTCCAGCACCCCGGCCTTGGCCAGTTCCGACGACAGGTTCAGGCCCGACTGGCCACCCAGGTTCGGGAGCAGGGCGTCGGGGCGCTCCTTCTCGATGATCCGGGTCAGGGTTTCGACGTTCAGCGGTTCGATGTAGGTCACATCGGCCGTGCCCGGGTCGGTCATGATGGTGGCCGGGTTGGAGTTGACCAGGACGATCTGGTACCCCAGTTTTCTCAATGCTTTACAGGCCTGGGTGCCGGAGTAGTCGAACTCGCATGCCTGTCCGATCACGATCGGGCCGGAGCCGATGATCATGACCTTGTGAATGTCTTCTCGCTTCGCCATTCGGATTTTCCCTTTCTGCTTCCTGTGGATTGGTCACCGGAAATCTAGCCCCCGCTATTCTCCTGTGCGACGTAATTAAGTGGCGATTATGCCGAAACCTCTGATAGTGCAACCTCCCCGGAGAGTCAAGAAGAGTCTTTTCGGGTCAACGTAACGTGTTGTCTTTATGTGGGTTGAGAAAGGATACGAGCATCTGGGACTCCCGGGTTTTGTCCGGTTTTTCCTCGACAGGGCGGAAAAGAGAAAAGTCATCGAAGAGCGGCTTTTTCCATTGTCCCCAATAAAGTCCTATGCGAAACTACCGATATAATATACAGCCCTGAAATTTCCCGGCAGGATTCTGCCACAGAGGGAAACGTGTCTTTTTCTATCGGGTCATTCGTCTCCAGACAATAGCGAAAAGAAGCCGATTTCAACCGGAAAGGACTCCAGACATGAGCATCAACAAGAAGATGGCCGGGATGGTGGTTCTGAACATTGTGATCCTGCTGGGATTGTTTCTGATCGGACGCCACGAAATGTCCAGCCAGAAAACGCTCATGAACAATCTGGT
This sequence comes from Candidatus Sumerlaeota bacterium, assembly GCA_035353095.1. Taxonomy (GTDB): domain Bacteria; phylum Sumerlaeota; class Sumerlaeia; order UBA8349; family UBA8349; genus DAOPYU01. The sequence continues at coordinate 7,628 of DAOPYU010000075.1, forward strand.
CCAGGAGCAGTTCCTGCCGTTGATTGACAAGGACGTACTGCCTCTGCTGGAGGAGACGAAGACTCTGATCAACGATGACTTTCCCTGGGTCGCCCGGCACAACACGAGCTGGATTCTGATGCTCGAGGCGGATCGGGATGTCCATCAGGCGCTCATCGCCGAGAAAGATGCGCTGAGCGCCACGACCCCCGATGATCTGGTGAAAGCGGGCAAGGATAACAGCGACAACATCGAACAGGCCCGGGGGCGGATGACGAGCGCGTCCCTTGTGCTTGTATCGGCGGAAGACAAGACGCGTTACCAGGAGTTTCAGGCGGCGTTTAATGCGTGGGCCGGAAAATCGAAAGAGGTGGTCAAAAGCGCTCAGGATAAAGCCAACCACCTGCCTTCCACCGATGTGGGGGGGGACAACAGCAGCTTTCAGGTGATGCGGACCGGGATCGACAAGTTGCAGGGATCGGTCGAGGCGAGCATCAAGCAACGGGAAAAAGATGTGGCGGCGAAAAAAGAGGGAGTGAACGCGAGCATCACCAAGGTGAACGACCAGAAAACCAAGGTTGCCGCCGTTTCGAGCCAGGCCGACACGGACGCTTCACACGGGATTCTGATTTTTGCCATCATTGGTATTGTTGCGGCCATTCTGTCCACCTTGTTTATGGTCCTGATTGCCCGTTCCATCACCGGTCCACTCAACCAGATCATCGCCACCTTGGACATGGGTACCAATCAGGTCGAATCGGCTTCGCATCAGGTGGCCCAATCGAGTCAGAACATGGCCGAGGGCGCCAGCCACCAGGCCTCGATGCTCGAGGAGACCACCGCGGCCCTCATCGGCCTGAGCGGGCAGACCCAGCAGAATTCGCAGAATGCCGACCAGACCAACACGATGGCCGAGACCATGCTCAAAGCCGCGCAACGTGGAACCCAGGCCATGGAACGCATGACCGAGGCCATCCAGAAGATCAAAGCCTCCTCGAAAGACACCGCCAATATTATCCGGACGATTGACGAAATCGCCTTCCAGACCAACCTGCTCGCCCTGAACGCGGCGGTCGAGGCCGCCCGGGCCGGAGAAGCGGGCAAGGGGTTTGCCGTCGTGGCCGAGGAGGTGCGCAATCTGGCCCAGCGTAGCGCCGAAGCGGCTCGGAACACGTCTGGCCTGATCGAAGAGTCGCAGCGCAACTCGGACAACGGGGTGGCGGTGAGCGACGAGGTCGCCCGGATCCTTGTGGAAATCGGAGAGGCCACCGACAAGGTAACGGCTCTCAGTGCCCAAGTTTTCGCCGCGACCAGAGAACAGGCGGACAGCATCACCCAGATCAATGGCGCCATGACCCAACTCGACCAAGTCACCCAGTCCTCGGCGGCCAGTTCGGAAGAGGCCGCTTCGGCCAGCGAGGAACTCTCCTCCCAGGCCTCGGAACTGGCCGGAATTGTACAGAGACTGCGCAGCCTCGTCGGGGGAACGACTCAGGAAGCGCTTCGCATCGAAACCCTTCCGGCTCACCAGTCGGCCCAACCGAAGGGGACGACCCGACTGCAACTTCCGGATCGGCGTCCGAAACACTAAGACATCGCAGCACGTTCAGCGCCCGGATTCTGATGGGGATGCGTCTCCAGCCCCGACCGATTGGGTCGGGGTTTTTTCCTGCGCCTTGAAGACCGACTGAACCGCCTCCAGGTACTTCAGGCCGTTGCGGGTGTCCGGCTCCAGATAACTCCCCTCCGTCCATTCGTTCCACGAATTGACGGTGAGGACATACGGGCCATTCTGCTCGATCAATTTTTTCTTCGTTTCGGCCAGCGCATCCCGGAACCGCTCGGGTGTGTTGCCGGAGATCGTGTTCGTGAAGGGGTAGCCCGTGTTGCCGAACTCCTGCGACTGGTCGGCGCGCGGGCTCGAATCCCACCCCACCGAGACATTCGGGAAGTAGGGCACGCCGAACATCCCGCGCGCTTTTTCCCAGTATTTCCCGTATTCCTGTTGCGCCCACCCGTAATCGGTTTTCTGATCGTTGAGGGGAACGTGGTGAATCCAGACGTAGGAGGTCACGCTGTCGAATCCGAGGCGCTTGACCAGGTCGGCGGCATCCACCGGCGTGGACTCGCCGGGCAGGATCGGCTGTCCCCACACCACGGCGTTCAGGTGCAGACCGGGCAGTCCGGCGTCCCGCGCCATCTGGCGGAAACGGTCGAGCGCCGCGCGGGTGGCTTCAACACTGCCGAAATTCTCCAGGAGTTTGTTGAGCTCATAGATGGAAAAGTAGGGCTTGCCGTCCAGCGTCCAGTACGACGGGTGTTTGAAGTATTTTTCGATCACGAGCCGACAGATCGCGTCGAAGGTCTCGGGCTTGACCTTGCCGGGGTAGAGCAGTCTGGCGGGTTGCGGACGGGTGTAGGGGTGAATGTCCAGCCAGTCGTGGTTGGCCCACATCAGGGCGAACTTGAGTCGCTGGTTGTTCGGCGCGCCCAGGAACCCCTCGTCCAGCCCTTTGTTCAGGAACGGACCGTCGTCGTAGTAGTACCAGTCGAAGATGAAGGCATTGATGCCGTGGTCGGCCGCCGCGGCGATCTTCTGGGCCATCGCCTTCGGGTCCGATTCGTCGGTCTCGCCCCAGAGGGGCACGTTTGGCTGCTGGTGGCCCGGGAAACGGGGCTTTGCGGCGCGGACCAGTTCCCATTCGGTCCACGGACGGCCCCATTTCTTGTTGTTGCGGGCATCGGATGGGTGGTAGTTCGGGAAATAATAAGCGGCGACGGTGAAGGAGGGGGCCTTGGGAGACGGGGTGGGCTGATCGAGGGCCCGGAACGCTTCGCCGGTCGCCAGGGCGTTCAACAGCGCAAGATACAGAACGGTTGCCAGAAGGGTGAGTCGCAGGGGGTGTTTCATGAATTCGATCTCCAGGGACGGGGGGATTTTGACTCAATCGTAGGGGGCACTATCCCCCAAATGCCAGGGGAATGCGATAATTTTCGAGGAAGGCCTGCATTTTGTCACGCCCGGACCCTTTGAATCTCAAAAATACAAAAAATACTGCAACCTGTTCAATATCAGCACTCTGTGGATTTTCAGCCCCGGGCCTTCCGGCGAATTTCGGGGCCCGACAGAGGGGAAAATGAAAAAAAATGAAAAAAATGCACCTTCCCGTCCCAACAAAATCGCGATTTTGACACTATAGTAGTGAACGCGGCGAGAGGCCTGGTTCGAATTCCGACGGGAAAAGCGAACCGGTAAGGCCTCAGGTTCGGGCGGCCGGGTTTTCGCCGTGGCGCCGCATTCCGATCTCCGCCGTTTAGCGGGGGCGCCCAGGCCTTGCTGGACTCGGGGAAAGTCCTGATGGCCCGAGGGCGTGCGTCGCGCGGATTCGGAACCACAACAAAAAGGAGGGAAACCATGACTTGGGAAGTGGATCCCCAACTGTTCCACCGGGCCTGCCGGGGCGACCGCGAGGCGTTCTGGCACCTGATGCTCCCGTTCCGGGGGCTCGTCTATTCGGTTGCCCTGGGGATGTGCGGGAATGACGAACAGGCGCAGGACCATCTGCACGACGTACTGTTGCTCGCGTACCGTTCTATTTCGAACGTGCGCGAACCGCAGCACCTGGGCAGCTGGCTCCATTCGGTGACGCGCAACCACATCCTGGACGTGATGCGTCGCGAGCAGCGTTTGCGGGCCGTGACGCGCGACCTGGCGCCCGACGAAGCGGGCGCCGAGGTGCTTCCCTTCTTTGCGGTGGCCGACCGCGAGGCGTCGCTGGGCCGTCTGGAAGCGGCGATGGCCCGGCTGCCCGAACCGTTCCGCGTCGTTCTGGGCATGAAGTACATGAATCAGTACTCGTACCGCCAGATTGCCGAGATTCTGGGCCTCTCGGCCGAGGCGGTCAAGTCGCGCCTTTTCGAGGCGCGAAAACTCTTGCGCAAGCAAACCGAGGCGATGGCCCCCGGCGAAAAATCCGGTACGGTCACGGAAAGCCAGAATGAAGAAGGAGTCTATCATGAAATGCGCTGAGTTGGAAACCTGTCTGGCCGATTATCTTGAGGGAGAACTGGAGCCCGCCCGTGTGGACGCGATGCTGGCCCACCTCGAAGAGTGCCCAGCCTGCCGGGCAGAATTTCAGGCCTACCAGCGGCAGGAAGAAACGCTGGGGTTGTATTTTCAGACCAAACTCGACCGGGCGCTCGACGAGATGCCGAACCCCCTGCTTGACGAGCCGGAAGTCGTAACCCTTCCCTCTCCGCAGGCCCGAACCCTGCGCTGGGTTTACTGGGCTGCGGCGGCGGTGCTGATGCTGGCCGTCGGAGTTGGAGGCCCGCTTCTCTACCACTATGTGGTGCCGTCGGGCCAGGCGACGCTGGCCACGGTCAAGGAAATCCGCGGGCGGGCGCTGGTCCTGAAGGGCGACCGGTACGAACCGCTCCAGGTGGGGACGAAGGTCCTCCAGAATCAGAAGATCAAGGTGGCGAACGAGGGTTACCTGGCTCTGGATCTGCCCCAGAAGGGGAACGTGCTCGAGGCGCGCGGCGGCACCAAGCTGAGCCTGCAGGACACGCCGGGACGGCTCGAAGTGGCCATGAACCGCGGCAGTGTCTGGGCCCACCTGCCCAACCACCCGGAGAAACCCTTCGTGGTCAAGACGGCGCACCTGAGCGCCCGGGCCACGGGAACCGTCTATGGGGTCGAGGAGGGGCTGGACCGTTCCGTGGTAACCGTGGCGGATGGCACGGTTCAGGTCGAGTCGGCCAACGGCAAGACCCAGAGTGCGGTCCCCGCGGGCGAAGGGTACGCGTCGAACCGGGGCGTTTTCCAGTTGGCGGACGCCACCGCCTGGGGGTGGAGCGACTATAAGGACGAGGTTCAGAAGGAGGTGGCCGAGGTGGTGCCGAGTCTCACGACGCAAGCGCCGGTCGAGGTGGCCGCAGCGGCCCCCCCGCAGTTGACGGTCGAGGCCTCCGTTCGCCCGGCAGCGGTGGCGGGAGCGGCCAGCCGTCCGGCTTACGCCATTGCGGATTTCCTGCCCATGACCACGGACTACCTGCTCCTGATCCACGACTGGCCCTCCTTTGTCTCCGAATTCAAGACCACCGGCAACGGGGCGTTTGTCCAGGAAGCGGCGTTCCAGGCGTGGTGGGCTTCGGTCGGCGGACCGGAAGTGACCGACCAGATGAATAAGGAAACCCATTTCCGCGATGCGCTCAGCCTGCTCAAACTGATCTCGGGCGACATCGCCATCTCGGTGGACACCAGTCACACCGTGACCCTGGTGGCCGACTGTACCGGCAACGAAGCGGCGGTTCAGGCGGGCATCGAAAAACTGGTCAGCGAATCCCGGCCCAATTTCCCCTCTCAGGCCCAGGCCGAGACCGAAGAAGCCTCCCAAGGGCCGCTCTACCAGGTGGGGAACGGATACTTTGTCTTTTCGAGCAAGCCGTTGCAGACGCGCGAGACCCACGAGCGGCTGGCGATGGGCCAGCCGACCGGGTTTGCGTCGAGCGAGTTCTACCAGAAGATCCAGCGCGACGTGACCGACCCGCGCTTCCTGTTTGCCAGCAACTTGCAGGCGCAGGTGCGTCAGGTGGGGGCCGAGAACGCAAAGAAGGATCGCAACCCCGATGTGCAGGCGATGTTCGACCTGCTGGGGCTGGACAGTCTGGATTATTTCCTGATTTCGCCCAGTTTTGCCGGACAGGGGATGAACCAGGCGGCCCGGTTGGCTTTCGGCGAGCAGGGGCGGCAGGGGATGCTGAACTGGCTCGCGGAACCGGCGCCGATGCGGGGCTTGGACTTCTTCAGCCCCGACGCCCCCTTCTTTGCCGCGGCGGTGTCGCGCAATCCTTACCAGATGCTGCTGGATTACATGGTGTATGTCGAACGGACCAAATCGAGCGTCCTGCTTCAGGATCTGCTGAATTTCGCGGCCAGCAATCAGGCGCTCTTCGAGGCGTGCGGCGGCGAGGTGGTCGTCGGTCTCGATGTGCCGGTCCTGCCGGTGCCCAACGTGAAGGTCGTGGTCGAGATGACGGACCGGGCGGCGTTCCAGGACGGCGTGAACCGGATCGTCGAGGAACTGCGCAAGGAATGGGCCTCCCGCGCGAACAAGCAGTCGGTTCTCGAAACGCAGGTCCAGAACGGCATCGAGATCCACACGCTGATCGTCAATATGGACGAAAACGGTCTGGTCCAGATG
>DAOPYU010000076.1:0-13778 GCA_035353095.1 Candidatus Sumerlaeota bacterium
ATTGGGGATGAGCCTGAACGCGGACCTGGGGATCGACTCGATCAAGCGGGTGGAAATCCTCTCCGCGCTTCAGGAACAACTCCCGGAAGCCCCCACGGTCCAACCGGACCAGCTCAGCACCCTGCAAACCCTCGGGCAGGTCGTCGCGTTCCTCTCGAAATCCGTTGCTTCTCCAACAAAATCAACAATCCAGACGACTTCTCCGCCGGAACCGATACCGCAGGTTGCGACCTCCAGCCGTCCCGTCCCGGATCATCCTCTCGAACGCGGAATCTTGAAATCCGTCGAGTTGGAGGATTCCGGGCGTCAATCGCTTCCCCTTCAGGAAGGCGGGCAGATCTGGATTCTCAATGATGGGTGCGAACTGGCCTGGACCATCCGCGAGCGCCTCTGCGCCCTCAAGTTCCGGCCTAAACTCCTCTCGTTCCGCGACTTGAAGAAAACCGTCTGCCCGGAATCGCTGACCGGACTCCTTATTCTGGAACCCAAGGAAGGGGTCGTCGGAGCCCAGTTCCTCAATGAGGCGGTCCAACTGGCCCGTTTCGCCGCTCCGGCCCTCCGGCAGGCCGCCCGAGAACACGGTGCGGCGGCTTTCCTGACCCTCTCGCGTCAGGACGGACACTTCGGACTCCACGCCTCCACCCCACCCACCCACCTGCTGGGAGGTGGACTGGCAGGTCTGGCCAAAACAGCCGCCTGGGAATGGCCGGAAGTCACCTGCAAGGCGCTGGACTTGTCACCCGACCTGACCAGCCTGGAAGAAATCGCCAAACGGGTCGTCCAGGAACTCCTCCTCAAGGGCCCCCAGGAAGTCGGCCTGACCTCTGCTGGCCTCAAAACACTGGAGTTAGTCGTCACCCCCCTGACCCAACCGAAAAATGAGACCCCGCTTGAACCGGGCGATGTGGTCCTGGTTACCGGTGGCGCACGAGGCGTGACAGCTGAAACCGCCATTGTGCTGGCTCAGACGTTCCAACCCACCCTGATTCTCCTGGGGCGCAGTCCCGCTCCGGAACCGGAGCCTGCGTGGCTGGCCGGACTGGAAAGCGAAGGGGAAATCAAACGCGCTCTGGCCGACCAGGCCGGAAGGAGCGCCTCGCCCAAGGAAATCGGTGAGCAGTACCGCCGGTGGGCCACCAATCGCGAGATCTTGAATAACCTGAGCAGAATCAAGGCGGCAGGCGCAACCGCCGTCGAATACCGTTCGGTGGATGTGCGCAATCAGGGCGCCGTCGCCGACTGTATCACCGAAATTAGACAGACACTGGGTCCCATCCGGGGTCTCGTTCACGGAGCGGGGGTCCTGGCGGACCGGTTGATCGAGGACAAAACCGAAGAACAGTTCCGCACGGTTTTCGAGACCAAGGCGGAAGGGGCTCGGTATTGCCTGGAAGCCCTGAAGAACGACGACTTACGCATCATCGTCTTCTTCTCTTCCTCGACAGGGCGTCTGGGCCGCAAAGGTCAGGTGGACTACGCCATGGCCAACGAGGTCCTCAACAAACTGGCCCAGCAGGAAGCGCGGCAACGCCCCACCTGTCGGGTTCTGGCCCTCAACTGGGGCCCGTGGGCGGGCGGCATGGTCAACCCCTCTCTGGAAAGTCTTTTCAAGGAAGAAGGGATCACGCTCATCGGCTTGCAACAGGGGGCCCGACACCTGATGGACGAATTGCGTGCCACCTATCCGGATACCCGGCCGGTCGGGATCGTCCTGTTGGGGACCGGTTCCAGAACCGACTTCATGAAATCAGAATCTACTGATCTGGAAGAGGTTAAACAAAATATAGAAAGTATCCCTTCAAGTCCGGTCAGCGAGATCCCCCTGGCTTTCGAGCAACCGCTCAGTCTCGAATCCTGCCCCATCCTGCGGTCGCATATCCTTGGCGGTAAAGCGGTACTCCCCGCCGCACTGATGATCGAGTGGCTCGCCCAAGGGGCACTCCACGCCAACCCCGGCCTCCTCTTCCAGGGGCTGGACGACTTCCGGGTCCTCAAAGGGGTGCGTCTCAATGCGGACGAAACCGTCACGCTTCAGGTCCACGCCGGAAAAACCCGCAAGATCAACGGCATCTTTCTGGTCGAAACGGAACTGCGGTCCCAAGGCGCAAACGAGTCCACTGTCCTTCACGCCAAAGCATTGATTCAACTGGGGATGGAACTTGAAACAGAAAGTGCTGGATTAAATGGCCTGAGACTCGCTCCCTGGCCCGAAAATCAGACGATCTATGGGGGAAAGAACCTGTTCCACGGACCCGACCTGGCGTTTATCCAGTCGGTGGAGGGATGCGGGACCGACGGCATTCGGCTCCAAGCCCGCTCGAGCGCCAAACCGGCCAACTGGTTTAAGACCCCGCTCCGCAGCACCTGGATCAGCGATCCCGCATTGTTGGATACGGTCTTCCAGGCCCTGATCCTCTGGAGCGTCCAGACAACCGGCCACCCCTCCCTCCCCGTCCGGGTGGAACGGTACCGCCAGTTCCGCTCGACGTTTCCGGCGGATGGGGTCCGGATTGTGGCAAAGGTCCGTTCTGCAAATGAGCACAAAGCCTTGTCCGACATCGAGTTACTCGACAAGACTTCAAGTACGCTTCTGGCCCGGATCGAAGGTTATGAGTGCGTGATGGATGCGTCCCTGATTCAGGCGTTTCAAGCCCATTCGCTCTGATTGAAGCAAGGAGAAGGTGGGACGGGCGTTTCGCCCGTGCTCAGTTTCGTCTGGCCCAGTCCACTGATCGAACAAGGCTGTACATCCGAAAAATTCCCAGTGTCTCCCCGCGCAATCGGGCCCAAGAGGTGGAATGGATACGCGCCGCCCTGAAAATACCCCCCTGCAGATTGCCATTGTCGGCCTGGCTGGACTGTTTCCTGCACTGCCCGGGGAACAGGGAGAGTCGCGTCCCCCGGAGCTTGACCGTTTCTGGAACGTCATCCGCGACGGACGCAGTGTAGCGCGCGAGGTCCCGGAAGGCCGCTGGCTCCTCGACCCGGACGACGTTTTCGACCCCGAAGTCGGCGCCCCGGACAAGGCTTACTCGAAGCGGGGATGTTTTCTCGATCACCTCCCCTCCGATTCGGATCTGGCCGATCTCCCTCTGGACCCGGATTTCCTGACCACAGCCGACCCGCTCTACCGCCTGACACTCCACGTGGGGCGACAAGCCTTTTCCGATGCCCGGCTGGAAGACGTGGACCGAAGCCGGATCGGGGTGATCCTCGGGAACCTGGCCCTGCCCACCGAAAAATCCAGCGCTCTGGCGCATGAACTCCTCGGCAGCGCGTTCGAGGAACACGTCCTGCGCACGCTCGACTGCTCCAACCTCCTGCCCCCGGCGCCCGGAAGTCCCTTCAAGTCTCACCCACTAAATCGTTGCGTGACAGGTCTTCCCGCAAGTCTTCTGGCCTATGCGCTGGGATTGGGCGCGGGCGCCTACACCCTGGACGCCGCCTGCGCCTCCTCACTCTATGCGCTCAAGCTGGCCGCCAACGCTCTCCTCTCCGGACGGGCCGACGCCATGCTGGCCGGGGGTGTTTCGCGCCCCGACTGCCTTTACACCCAGATGGGGTTCTCCCAGCTCCGGGCCCTCTCCGCCACCGGGGTCTGTTCTCCCTTCGATGCCCGGGGAAACGGCCTGGTCGTGGGGGAAGGCGCGGGGATCTTTGTTCTGAAACGGCTCGGCGACGCCCTGCGCGCCGGCGACCGCATTTACGCCGTCCTTCAGGGAGCCGGGCTCTCGAATGACATCGGCGGCAGCCTGCTCGCCCCGATCTCGGACGGCCAGGTCCGCGCCATGCGTCCGGCCTACGAACAGGCGGGGTGGAAACCGGACGATGTGGATCTGATCGAGTGTCACGCGACCGGAACTCCGGTCGGGGATGCCGTTGAATTTAAAAGCCTTCTGACACTTTGGGAAGGGAGTGGTTTAACCGTCTCTCAATCCGTGACCCGGCGCGATCCGGAACGGAAGTGTGTCATCGGTTCGGTCAAGTCGAATGTGGGCCACCTCCTGACGGCGGCGGGTGCCGCCGCTTTGATGAAAGTCATTCTGGCCCTCCAGCACGAGACCCTGCCTCCCACCGCCAACTTCATCGCTTCCGCCCCCAGTCTGGGGATGGAAAACAGCCCCTTCCGGGTCCTGAACCAGAGCGAACCGTGGGAACGACGCACCCCGGGAACGCCCCGGCGGGCGGCCGTAAGCGCCTTCGGTTTTGGCGGAATCAACGCCCATCTGCTGCTTGAAGAGTGGGTGAATAAGGCGTCTGAAACCAGTTCTATAGAAAACGATATTTCGGACATTTCGTCTTCTGAAGCAAAAACCCATTCGCCCGAGAAGCCGGTCGCTTCTGTTTCCGGACAATCGAGTTTTCCTCCGCCCGAACCCATCGCCGTGGTGGGACTGGGAGCCGCCTTCGGCAAGTGGCCCACCCTGCGCGCCTTTCAGGAACGGGGACTCGGCGGGGGCGACCCGATTGAAACCTCCACCAGCCGGGGATGGCGCGGTCTGGAAAAGACTCCGTGGTTCAGGCGTCAAGGCCTGAACCGTGACAATTTCCGGGGATATTTCCTGGACGAAGTCGAAATCCCGCTGGATCAGTTCCGTATCCCCCCAAAGGAACTGGAAAACATGCTGCCGCAGCAGCTGCTCATGATGCAGGTGGCGGCCGAAGCGGTCGAGGATGCGAAACTACAGGAATATGACCGCTTTAAGACGGGTGTTTTCATTGGTTTAGGCCTGGACCCGAACACGACCAATTTCACGTTGCGGTGGAATCTTCTCCCCAAGGCCCGCGAATGGGCGCGGCTGGCGGGATTGAACCTGGACGAGGCCGAACTGGAGGGATGGGTCCGGGAACTGCGGGATGCTTGCAGTCCCCCCCTGACCGCCAACCGCACCATGGGCGCCCTGGGCGGAGTGGTCGCCAGCCGCATCGCCCGCGAGTTCCGGTTCGGCGGGTCCAGTTTTACCCTTTCGAGCGAAGAGACCTCCGGCCTGCAAGCCCTCGAGGCGGCTTTCTGGGCCCTGCAGGAACGCTCGCTTGACGTAGCCGTGATCGGCGCCATTGACATGGTGGGCGATTTGCGGACCCTCGCCGGAGCCGGTCTCCACGCCTCCTACTCCCCTAATGGTAAGGCCTGCCCGTTCGACCAGCAGGCCGATGGCCGGGTGGCGGGCGAAGGCGCCTGTGCCGTCGTGGTCAAGCGGTATTCAGACGCCATCCGCGATGGGGACCGAATTTACGCGGTGGTGAAGGGGATGGGGATTTCCGGAGGAGGCAGCCCGTTCAACGCCACCCCAGTCTCATCCATTTACCGTCAGTCACTAACGCGTGCGTTTGATTCCGCAGGAGTTGACCCAAAGCATCTCCGCTACTTCGAGACCCACGCCCCCGGTGCCCCCGAAGATGACCGGGCCGAGGCGCAAAACCTGCTCGACTTCATGAGTCAAACGGAACGCACGGAACCCTGCCTCCTGAGTTCGGTCAAGGCGGACATCGGCGATACGGGCCATGCGGCGGGGCTGGCCTCGCTGGTCCGGGCCTGTCTGGCCCTCTACCACGAAATCCTCCCCCCCTGCCGCCATCTGGACACCCCCGATCCGGCCATTGACACAAACCGACAGGCCATTCGGTTTCCCCGGCGGCCTCAGTACTGGCTGCGTAACCGGGCCGAGGACCCACGCCTCGCCGGGGTCGGAGCGGTCGGCCTGGGGGGCGACTCGATCCATGTCATCCTCCAGGGGGCGGACCGCACTCGAGATCCGCTGTTGCAGAAAGACAAGTTACAACCGCTGGGCGCCCGGTGCGAAGCGTTGTTTGTGATCGCCGCCAACACCGTCTCGGCCCTGACGGCCGGATTCAACCGGTTGCGGGCGCACGTCACCCGCTTCCCCCGCGCCAATATGGAACAACTGGCCCGTCTCTGGTGGCGTGAGAACCGCGACGAAACGTCCCGGCATCTGGCCGTCTCCTTTATCGCGCGTTCGGTCGAGGAACTGTTGGAACAACTGACGTTAACCGAACAGACGCTGGCTCGTGACCCGGAAAAACGTCTGGGGGGCGGCGGAAGCCGTCCGGGGGATTCGCCGCTGAGCGCTTCTCCCGCAGCACGCGACCGGGTTTTCTTCTCCCCCGATCCGTTCGCCTATCAGGGGGGCGAAATCGGGTTCATCTTCCCGGGCTCCGGGAACCACTTCCTCGGCATGGGACGCGATCTGGCTCTGGAGTGGCCGGAAGTTTATCGGAATCAGGACCAACAGAATGAATACCTGCGCGATCAGTTCCAACCGGATTTCTTCTGGACTCGAGAAGCGCCCTCCGAAATCGAGGAAAACCACAAGGCGTTCATTTTCGGACAGGTCGCCCTTGGCACCGCCGTCACGGACCTGATCCAGAGTTTCGGAATCCGTCCCCGTGCCGTGATCGGGTACAGTCTGGGAGAATCGGCGGGCCTCTTCTCGCTTCGCGCCTGGACGGACCGGGACCTGATGCTCCAGCGGATGAACGCCTCGACCTTGTTCACGACCGATCTGGCGGGCCGGTGCGATGCGGTGCGCCGTGCGTGGAAACTCCCGGCGAGCAAGACGGTGGACTGGGTACTGGGCGTGATTGACCGCCCGGCCAAGGTGGTACGCGCCTCGCTTCAGGACCACAAGAAGGTTTATCGCCTGATTGTCAACACCTTACACGAATGCGTGATCGGCGGGGATCGGAAGGCGGTGGACCGGCTGGTCAAGAAACTCGACTGTGAGTTCTTTCCGCTTCAGGGGGTCACCACCGTCCACTGTGAAGTGGCCAAAGAGGTGGAGCAGCCCTATCGCGAACTCCACCTGTTCGATACCACCGCGCCGCGTGACATTCGGTTCTACAGTGGCGCGTGGGGCACCTCCTACAATGTCAGCCGCGAAAGCGCCGCAGACGCGATTCTGGCCCAGGCGCTCTACGGCATTGATTATCCGAAGGTGATCAATGCCGCCTACGAGGACGGAGTCCGGATGTTCCTCGAAATGGGCCCCGGCGCGTCCTGTTCGCGGATGATCGGCGAAATTCTGACCGACCGGCCCCACTGGGCACGATCGGCGTGTGCCCCGGGTCAGGATTCCGTCTCCTTGATTTTGCGGATGTTGGGACACCTGATTGCCGAGCGCGTCCCGGTGGACCTGAGTGTTCTGTACGGTCAGGAAACGGAGGTGGTGGGACACGCGGATCTCCAGAGTGGAACCGACCGTCCGAGCCTCCGGATCACCGTGGGGGTCGAGGAACCGTACCGGATTCCCTCTCCCCCTGAGCGCAAACCCCAGAAGAGTCAACCGGTTGCGTCTCCAGTACCGGTCCAGACCTTTTCTCAGGGAATTCGTCCGGAAGAACCGATCCGGCAGGAATTTTCTCGTCCAGCCGTTCCGGAATGGCAACCGGAGGTTATGCCGGTTCCGCTTGTCTCTCCACTGCCCCAAACCGCTTGGGGGGAGCAACCGCCCGCCCCAACCGGAAACGTGACGGCGCTGGCTGGAATGGTCCCGGGTGCGGGACAGTTGATGGAACAGATCCGCCAGACCGAAACGGCCAAGTTGCAGGCGCACGAGTCGTTCCTGAATCTGACACAGAGCCTGACGGGGACCCTGTCGAGTCTCCTGTCGCTTCAGATGTCGCTGGCGCAGGCTGCCGTGGGATTGCCGGTCACTCCGGGTCCAACGGCAGGATTCGGCTCAACCCCAACAATATCCAATTTTCGTCCTGAGATAGGACTTGCTCCTCTCCCCTTCCAGACACCCGTTCCCCAACCCGCCGGGGTCCAGCCGTTCCTGAACCGGGCGCAGTGCCTGGAGTTTGCGATCGGGTCCATTGCCAGGGTGCTGGGACCGCAGTTCGCGGAGGTGGACACCTACCCGACCCGGGTACGCCTGCCCGACGATCCGCTGATGCTGGTGGACCGGGTGGTGCTGGTCGAGGGGGAAGCCGCCTACCTGAGCGATCCGGAAAAGCCGTGTTCGGGCGCGCACGGGCGGGTGGTGACGGAACACGACGTGCGACCGGGCGCCTGGTATCTGGACGCGGGCCGCATGCCGACGTGCGTGACCGTCGAGGCGGGGCAGGCGGACCTTTTCCTGTCGGGTTACCTCGGGGCGGATTTCCGGAGCAAAGGCCGGGCGGTGTACCGGCTGCTCGACGCGACCATCACGTTCCACGACTCGCTGCCTCGTGCGGGCGAGACGATCCGGTACGACATCCGGATTCTGCGTTTCTTCCGTCAGGGCACGACCCACCTGTTCCTGTTCGAGTACGACGCCACTGTGGGGGGACGTCCCCTGTTGACGATGCGCAACGGGTGCGCCGGGTTCTTCACCAACGAGGAGTTGGCGAACGGGCAGGGAATTGTCCTGACCGCCGAAGCGCGCAAACGGGTCCCCGGACGCCGTCCCGCAGATTGGGAGGCGTTTGTCCCGATGGCGGTCGAGTCGTACAACGACGCCCAGTTGGACGCCCTGCGGGTGGGGGATCTGGCGGGATGTTTCGGCCCGGCCTTCGCGGGACTGGGGTTACGGAACCCGCTGGTGATCCCGGGCGGGAACGAACCGCCCAGGGCCTCGCGACCGCCGATGGAACGCGGCAGCCTGAAACTGGTGGATCGGGTGCTCCTGCTGGACCCGGAGGGGGGCCGCTATGGAATGGGCTTTATCCGGGCGGAAGCCGACATCCACCCGGACGACTGGTTCCTGACGTGCCACTTCAGCGACGATAACGTGATGCCGGGAACGCTGATGTACGAGTGCTGTTTCCACACGCTGCGGATCTTCCTGTTGCGCATGGGGTGGGTGGGGGAAGCGGACGCGGTGGCCTGTGAACCGATCCCGGGTCAGGCGAGTCAGCTGATCTGCCGGGGTCAGGTGCTTTCGCACACGCGCAAGGTCACCTACGAGGTGCTGGTGAAAGAACTGGGGTATGGGGCGCCGGATGGAACCAGTGACGGGCAGACGCCCTACGCCCTGGCTGACGTTTATATGTATGGCGATGGGAAACGGATCGTGGACATCCGCAACATGTCGGTCCGCATGACCGGCCTGACGCGCGAGGGGCTGCGGCGGTTGTGGCGGCGGAAGAGAGAAGACAGAAAAGCAACCGCCTTCACGGGCGAGACGCCCGTGCCACTTCAACCGCACATGGGCGGGACGCCTGTGTCCCCCCCCTACAACTTTGAGAGTATCCTGGCGTTCTCGAATGGACGTCCCTCGGATGCCTACGGCGAACGGTACCGCGTGTTCGATGAAGACCGGCGGATTGCGCGTCTGCCCCGTCCCCCCTACCAGTTTCTGGACCGGGTGGTGGAGACGGTGGGGGACCCGTGGGTGCTGAAGGCCGGGGTGGCGGCCCGCGCGGAGTACGATCTGCCGCCCGAGGCGTGGTACTGGTTCACGGATGAACTCGCGGAGGGAGCCACGCGCGAGGCCAACCCCACCATGCCCTTCGCGGTTCTGCTGGAGGTGGCCTTGCAGCCGTGCGGCTGGCTGGCGGCGTATGCCGGGTCGGCGTTGACCAGTGCGACGGACCTGAAGTTCCGTAATCTGGGAGGGCAGGCCATCCAAGTGGCGCCGATCACGTCTGCAACGAAGGCCCTGACGATTGTGGCCCAGATGAAGAAGGTGGCCTCGACCGGGGGGATGATTATTCAGGAGTTCGACTTCGAGGTCCATCGGCTGGAGGGCTTCTCGCGTTCCACGCCTCTGGCCCGATGGTTCGATCCGTCGCTGAACCCGGTTGCGCCAGAGTCCTCGCCATCACCCGAGACGTTGCTTTACAAAGGGACGACGCAGTTCGGTTTCTTCTCGAAGGAAGCCCTGGCCAACCAGGTGGGTATCCGGGGCGCGACCCCCTACCAGCCGTCCGAAGCCGAGGTGGCCCGAGGGCTGACCTTTGATTATCCGACCGGATTTCCCTTCCCGTCGGAAGAGGGGATCGGCGGTCTCTGTTCGATCCACCTGACCGCCCGGCATCTGGCTGCGCTGCAACCGGATCAACGCGCCAACCTGCGATTCCTGGACCGGATTGATCTGTTTGTGCCCGACGGTGGGCCGAAGGGGTTGGGGTTCATCCGCGGGTCAAAACCGGTGGACCGAGCCGGATGGTTCTTCAACGCGCACTTTTATCAGGACCCGGTGATTCCGGGTTCGATCGGTCTGGAGACATTCCAGCAGCTGCTCAAGGTCGTGGCGGTCCACCGCTGGGGGGGAGGGGACGGAGAGAATCCGGTTTCTCACACGCTGCCCCCCACGGCCCGGTTCGAATCCATGGCGCTGGGTGAAACGCAACAGTGGGCATACCGGGGACAGGTCATACCGGCAAACCAGAGTGTGACGGTCGAGGCGGTGGTGACGGAACTGGACGATACCCGAAAGATGGTCCGAGCGAACGGGTACCTGATGGCGGACGGCAAGGTCATCTACCAGATGGACGATTTCACGTTGCGGCTGATTCTGTGATCTTTGAGACGGAGAGGGGAATGAAGAAAACGGTTTCACTCCTTTCACATTTTCCGTGTGATGTTTGATCGCTGAAAATCCGTTTTATCGAAGCGTTTTTCCCTCTTTCATAGTCCGGGCCTTCAGCCCTTGTCAAAAGAGGAGACGCCTTTCCTGAGGCGACGCTTCGCTTGCCTCAGGCTACAATAGGTCCGCGCCGTTGGCGCTCAACGGCGGTTTTCAGTTTCATTCACTGGCTCTTCGGTGAGATTCTGTTTCCCGTCAATCGGGAGAAGGGGTCTCCCGGGGAGATTGCCTGAAAAAACAGACACATTCTTTCATCTTTGTGGAGAAACCATGCGTTACACGAAAGTCCATATCGAGTCGTTCGGTTACGAGCTGCCGCCCGTGGTGGTGACCACGCGGGAGTTGGAAGAACGGCTGGCGCCTTTGTACCAGAAGCTGCACATTCCGGTGGGTCAGGTCGAACACATGACCGGCATCCACGAGCGGCGCTGGTGGCCCGACGGGTTCGAGGTCTCGCAGGGGGCGATTGCGGCGGGACGCAAAGCGCTCGAGGCATCGGGGCTGGACGCGTCCGATCTGGGGATGGTGGTCTATGGGTCGGTGTGCCGGGAGTATTTCGAACCGGCCACGGCCTGCCGCATCGCGGACGGTCTGGGCGTGGGGGGACGCGCGTTTGTCTATGACATCAGCAACGCGTGCCTGGGGGTTCTGAACGGTATGGTGGAAATCGCCAACCGGATCGAGCTGGGGCAGATCCGGGCGGGGATTTCGATCGGGTGCGAGACGGCGCGCGAGATCAACGAAGTCATGATCGCCCGGATGCTCGAAGCGGGCGACATGGAGACGTTCATTCCGAGTCTGGCGACGCTGACGGGGGGCTCGGCGGCGGTAGCGGTCCTGCTGACCGATGCGTCGCTGTCACGGGAAAAGCGGCGGCGGCTTCTGGGCGGGGCGGCGCGTTCCGCTCCACAATTTCACGAACTCTGCACCTGGGGACTGGAACCGGCCAGCCGGGAAGGGCAGCGGACGCGGACCCCACTGGGTTCCGTCTGCAGTCGGCACTATTCACCCCTGCACTACACCGATGCGGCGGCGGTTCAGAAGAACGGCGTGGAACTGGGCGGGCAGACCTTCCGCGATTTCCTCGACACGCTGGGCTGGAAGGTGGGGGACGTGGACAAAACGATCTGCCACCAGGTGGGCGCCGCACACCGCGAGACGGTCCTGAAAACACTGGGCCTGCCGAGCGCGCGGGACTTCATCACCTACCCGTTCTTCGGCAACATCGGCACGGTCGCGTTGCCCATCACGCTGGCCATTGCGGAGGAACGCGAGTTTCTGGACGTGGGGGACCGGGTGGGCCTTCTGGGGATCGGCAGCGGGTTGAACTGCCTGATGCTGGGGGTGGAGTGGTAAAAACCTTCCTCCCCCGTCGGCGTTGTCGTTTCTTCAAAATCCGTTTTTCGTTATTTCAGGGACACGTTCAGGCGTGCCGAATGGCGGTGGGTCGGCAATACCCGTTTTACTTTTTTCCAGATGAAGATGCGGCGCTCGGGTTTGACGTTTCCTGCGCGATTTCGCGGGACCGCTGCAGGTAGATCACAATATCGCCGCGGGTGAACAGGAGTTCATCCTTGTTGTGCCGGCAGGGCAGCAGGCCAGCCGTCACCAGTCCCTGGATCGCCCCCGCCTCCACTCCCAGGACAGCGGCCACCTCGCGCGCGGAATAGTACTTCCCCATCATATGTTTGGTGCCTGCGCTTGGCATATCAGGCTCTCCTCTCTTGACACAAACCCCAGTATCGCCCGAAGGGCATACCCCTTCCTCCAGGCGGACAACCACAAACCGGACCCCGGCTCTCCACTTCTTCGCTGCTTTCCCTGAAGTCCTCCGGGGAAACAACGAAACAACCCGACCTCACAGCGGTCCGGCCCACCTTCATAAATCTGCCGTTTTGCAGTTGTTATCGGCCTACAAGACAATCGTACTCTTCAGAGCAATGGACTGCAAGCGTTTTCGGAATGCCCCAACAGAAATCGTCACATCCCGAAAAGGGGAATCCGTTGTTGCCCGAAAGAGGAGGTTTCCCTGCTCGACGTCAGGAAATAGAACTGACGCGCTTGCGGATCTCGGTTTCGGACTCCAGACCCGAGATATCCACCAGAAAGGCTTCCAGATAGAATTGTTTACCATCGAAATCAAAAGGAAGAACAGAAACAGGATGGTGAACCATGTGATACTGGGTGTGGTTTTCACCGCGGATCACGGTCGGCTGCGTGAGGTTGAAACGAATATCCGTCTCTTCGGCGAAGCGTTTCTTGACGCCCCCACACACGATGTTGCACAGTTCGCCCACGCAATCCGAGACATCCCCCGTGATGTCCGTAAATTCTTCATAGAGCATGTTGGACGCGATGGTCAGCACGGCGTCCCGGGGGAAAAGGAGAGCGAATCCGCCGACCACCTTGTCTCCCACCAACCCGATATTTCCCGATACATCGGCCCGCGGCCAGCCGGCGGCATGTTTTTCAAACACCTTGTTGCTATGCACTTCCAGGTTGGCCATCGTCTGCATGACTTCGATGACTGCCTCGCGAAAGTGCCGGAGTTCAGTCTCAAGCATAACTATCGGGACTCCTGCTGACATTACTTGCCAGAGATCTTGAAGCGGGTTCCAGACCGACGGGTCCTTTTTCCATCCGCATTTCATCCACGTCGGAAACTTCCGTTCGGAGCATGCGACCGGAATCTGCGGTGCAACCCCATCCCTTGTCTCTGACCAGACTCTCTACCTTGACACACCCCCCTTCGGGAGTCAAGGGGATTCCCGGAACCGCACTCCTATGAACCTGAACGAGTTGCGCAAAGAAACTATTCATATTCAGATGGTCCGTTGCATCCAGACAACATCGAAAAGATGACCGTTCTTGCGCCCGATTCCGGGGAAACGGCCACACTCGATGAAACCGTGTTTCAGATGGAACGCCAGACTGGCGGGGTTGAGGGAGGAAATACTGGCCAGGAGAATGGTGATCCCCAGGGGCCGGGCGTCTTCGATCAGGCGGTCGAGCAGGCGGGTTCCGAGACCGCAACGGGTGAACTCGGGGAGGATGAAGTACGTGAGTTCGGCCGTGTGGGCAAAAGTCGGCAGGAGGTGGTGCGGGCGCAGGAGGCCGAAACCGGCTATGCGACCGTCCGGCGCTTCGGCCACAAACGCGGGGTACCGGGACGCGGCATTCAGATAACGATCGAAGAATTCGCAGGGCAGCGGCGCCTCGGGATAGGCGGCAAAGCTGTTCTCG
>DAOPYU010000077.1:0-5112 GCA_035353095.1 Candidatus Sumerlaeota bacterium
ACAAAACAATTTCGGGGGAGAGGCCTCACAAGGGCCTCTCCCCCGAGTTGTTTTTGGGGGGCGGGGTGGACGGAAATGGACGAGATGGACGGAACAAGGGGGAGAAGGGGGCGGAATGGACGAGATGGACGGAGCAGAGGGGGGAGAGGGGCGGGGGAATGGACGGGCGGAGGGAGGGGGCGCAGTTTTCAGTTTCCTGCTCGAAAGTCTTTACCATTGACCGCAGTCTGTATATGGTAGGAAACTGTGACGCGTGTCGGCAGAGTGTTTGGGCCGGTCTCTCCGGTCTCTCTGTGGGCTACTAAGAGTGGATTTCAGGCAAGGATGAGAGGTTTAGGGTGGTGGATTTTCGTCAGTTAGCGGATTCGGTTCTGGCCGGAGGGGATTTGTCCCGGAAGCAGTGTCTGGAGGTTTTGTCCGTCTCGGACGAGGAGTCACTGGGGCTGGTGGAAGCGGTCTGGCGCATCCGGCGGCATTACCATGGCAGGCGCGTGCAGGTACAGGTGTTGAGTAACGCGAAGAGTGGGTTGTGCAGTGAGGATTGTCATTACTGTTCGCAGTCGTGTGTCTCGACGGCGGAAATCGGGCGGTACCCGCTCAAGGCTCGGGATTTGTTGTTGACCGACGCCCGGGAGGCGCGGCGGTTGCAGGCCCGGCGGTTCTGTATGGGGTTGAGCGGGCGGACGCTCTCAGACACTGAAGTGGCCTCTCTATGTGAAGTCATTTGGGCGATCAAGGCGGAGGTGGGGATTGCGATTTGTTGCTCTCTGGGCTTCCTGACGCCGGAGCAGGCCCGGCAGTTGCGCGCAGCGGGATTGGACCGGGTGAATCACAATCTGAACACGAGTGAGCGGTACTATTCGTCCATCTGCACGACCCACACGTTTGCCGACCGGGTGCGGAACCTGGAGATCTGCCGGGAGGCGGGGCTGGAGGTGTGTTCGGGGGGGATTGTGGGGCAGGGGGAGACGGATGCGGATATTGTGGACCTGCTGCTGGCGTTGCGTCGGATCGGGCCGGATTCGATTCCGATCAATTTTCTGATTCCGGTTCCGGGGACGCCTTTCCAGGAACAGAAGACGGGGTTGACGCCGCTGCGGTGCCTGCGGATTCTGGCGCTGGCGCGGTTGCTGCACCCGGCGGCCGATATTCGGGTGGCGGGTGGGCGCGAGGTGCATCTGCGGAGTCTTCAGCCGATGGCGCTCTTTCTGGTCAATTCGATTTTTGTAAACGGGTACCTGACCGAAGAGGGACAGCCACAGGATGAGGCGTTGCGGATGGTGGCGGATCTGGGATTCGAGATCGAACTGGAGGGCGCCGCAGGCGCGTACGTGTGATGGCGCATGAGTTTCTCGATGCGGAATTGAAGCGGCTGGAGAGCGAAGGAATGCTTCGGCGGACCCACGCGTGGCCCCAGGCGGGGGGACGCCTTGTGTTCGAAGATGGGTGGACGCTTCTGAATTTTTCCTCGAATGATTATTTGGATCTGGCGCAGAACCCGCTGGTGAAACGTCGGGCGGTCGAGGCTCTCGAACGGTGGGGATGCAGCGCGTCCGCCTCGCGCCTGATGTGCGGGACGCTTGAACTGCACGAGGAGTTGGAGGCGGCCCTGGCCCGTCTGACGGGGTGCGAGACCAGTCTGGTTTTCAGCAGCGGTTTTGGCATGAATGTGGGGTTGGTGTCGGCTCTGGCGGGGCGGGACGATGTGATCTTCGCCGACCGGCTCAGCCATGCGAGTCTGCTGGATGGAGCCCGGTTGAGCGGCGCGGTTCTGAAGCGTTATTCGCACAACGATGTGGATCATCTGGCGCATCTGCTGGAACGCACTCCGTGCGCGGGACAGCGGGTGGTCGTGTGCGAGTCGGTTTTCAGCATGGACGGCGACCGGGCGCCTCTGGATGCGATCCGACGGCTGGCCGATGCGTTTGAAGCGGTCCTGCTCGTGGATGAGGCGCACGCGATCGGGGTCTGGGGACAGGGCGGCGGGTTGTGCCGCCAGTTGGGCGCTGGCGCCCGGCCGGAACTGCTCGTCGGAACGCTGGGCAAGGCGCTGGGGAGCCAGGGGGGCTTTGTCGCCTGCTCGAGTGCCTGGCGGGAGTATCTGGTGAACCGGGCGAGGAGTTTCATCTATTCGACGGCGCTGGCGCCGGCCTGTGTGGGAGCGGCGTTGGGCGCGGTCGAGGCAATCGAGCGCGATCCCGGCATGGGAGAGCGTCTGCTGGCGCGCGCGCGGACCTTTCATGGACAGCTGCGGGAACAGGGTTTGAATCTTCCCGAGTTCGGGTCGCAGATCATTCCGATCCTGGTTGGAGAAAACAAGCGGGCGGTGGAACTGGCTTCCCGGCTTGGGCGGGCGGGGTTGCTGGTGACGGCGATCCGGCCGCCGACCGTTCCTGTGGGGACGGCTCGGCTGCGCCTGTCGGTCACGCTGGCGCACGACGAGGAGCATCTGGCTTGGGCGGCGGAACAGATCGGGCGCGTGGCGCGTGAGGTGGGGGCGGCATGAATCACCACGGGCCTGATTTTCTGCTGATTCCCGGTTGGGGCGCGACGGAGCGGGTATGGGACCGTTTTGCGACCGGTTTCCCCGAGGTTCGGATTTTTCATGGGGCATGGAACGATTGCGTGCGGGAGTGGCCGCAGGCGATCGAGCGGTCGCTGGCGGGAATTCCGGGGACGTGTGTCCTGATGGGGTGGTCGCTGGGCGCCCTGCTGGCCTTGAGGACGGTTCTGGAATTCCCGGAGCGGGTGGAGCGGTTGGTACTGATTTCGGGGACGGCGAGGATGCCGCAGACCGACGGGTACGCGGGAACCGACCCGCGGGTGTTGCGGGCGATGCGCTCGCGCCTGACGCGCGATGCCGGGCGGGTACTTTCCGAGTTTGCGGACCTGTGCGCCGGGCCCGACGGGGACGCGGCGGTTCGTTCGGAGTATCTCGAAATGGCGCACACGCAGAGCCGGGAGGCGCTGGCTGCGGGGCTGGAGGCGTTGGCTTCGCTCGATTTTCGGGGACGGTTGAAGGAAATCTCCGTGCCCGTGCTCCTGCTTCATGGTTCGGAGGATCGCGTGATTCCCTGGGGGCAGGCCGAGGTGTTGGCTTCCCTTCTGCCGGATGCGCGTCTGGAGGTTCTGGCGGGGCGTGGACATGCCTTGCCGTTCACCGCGTCGGGGGAATTGGTTCAGGCGGTTCGGAGATTTCTGGCATGACGGAGTCGAGGGTGGACAAGGCCGTTCTCGCGCGGAACTTCTCGGACGCAGCCGGGCAGTACGACTCCTGGGCGACGGCGCAGGCGGAGATCGCGAGGGGGCTGGTGCGACGGTTGCCCGAGGCGGCGCCGGTGACTTCGATGGTGGATCTGGGGTGTGGGTCCGGGATGCTGAGCGCCTTGTTGCTGGAACGGTACCCGCAGGCCCGTCTGCTGGGGTTGGACCTGGCGGAGGGAATGGTCGCGGCGTGCCGGGCGCGCTGGCCGGAAACGCCGCGTGCGCGCTTTGTTGTCGGGGATGCGGAGGATGTTCGATACGTGGAGCATGGAGTGGACCTGGTGGCGAGCAGTTGTGCGGCGCACTGGTTTTCCGACCCGGAACGGACCTTGCGGATGTGGGGGAGGGCGTTGAAGCCGGGTGGAATTCTGGCCTGCGCTTTTCTGGTCGCGGGTTCTTTTTGTGAACTGGAGGCGGCCTATCGGGACGCTTTGGGCCGGGAGTTTCCGGGACTTCGTTTCTGGGAGGTGGAGACCGCCTGCCGGTTTTCGGTCTCGGACGGGTTGGCTCTCCGTCTGTGCGAGGAAGATCGGGTGGCGGCCCGGTACGACTCGGCGCTGGATGCCCTGCGCTCGTTCAAGCGGATCGGGGCCGTGTTTCAGGGACAGGAAGATTACCTGGCGCTCGATCCGGCGCAGACGCGGCGTCTGCTGGCGTGTTACGGCCAACAGGCCGATGGCGAGGGACGGGTTCCGGTGACCCATCGGGTTCTCTATCTGATTGCGGAGAGATTGAAATGATCTCAGGTTTGTTTGTGACGGGGACCGGGACGGATGTCGGCAAGACGCGGGTCGTCGCGGGGGTGATGCGCTGGTTTCTGAAGCGCGGGGCGAATGCGATGGTGATGAAGCCCGTCCAGACCGGCGCGGAACGCGATGCCGAGGGGCGTCGGGTGGCGCCCGACGTGGAGTTTGTGTCGCGGGCGTCCGGGCTGTGTCTGGATGACGAGACTCGGGGACGGGTGGCCCCGTATCTCTTCGATCCGGCCTGTTCGCCGCATCTGGCGGCGCGTCTGGCGGGGTGTCCGATCCGGATTGAGCGAATTCAGGAATGTGCGCAGTGGCTGGCCGACCGGTACGACCGGCTGGTAATTGAGGGAGCGGGGGGGCTGATGGTCCCTCTGGGAGAAGCGGGCACGATGCTCGATCTGGCCGCTGCCCTCGGTCTGCCGGCGCTTCTGGTGGGGCATTCGGGCCTGGGCACGATCAACCACGTCCTCTTGTCCCTGGACGCGCTCCGACAGCGGGGGATTGCCCCGATGGGGGTGATTCTGAACGATTGCGCGCCTGTCCCTGAATCGAGTTGTTACATCCACGACGACAACGCGGAGGCGATCGAGACGTTCGGTTCGGTCCGGGTGTTGGCGCGGATTCCCTACCTGGGGCCGGAACCGGATTGGGATCGGTTGGATGCGGCGCTGGCCGGGTGCGATTTCATGGGGGGACAGTGAAAGGGGACAGGAAAACATGTACGACTATACGGAAATGCGTCGCCGGTCGGCACAGGCCATCTGGCATCCCTATACCGAGATCACGTCGTTCGAACAGTCCGATTTCCCGATTGTGGAGCGGGCCGAGGGGTGTTTTCTGTTTGAACTGGATGGAAAACCGTTGCTTGACGGGATTTCTTCCTGGTGGTGTGTGAACCTGGGCCACAGTCACCCGCGGCTGGTCCGGGCGATTCAGGGACAGGCCGAGCGTTTGCAGCACACGCTCCTGGGGGGGATGTCGCACCCGCCCGCAATCGAACTGGCTGAGCGTCTGGCGCGTCTGGCGCCCGGGGGATTGGGCCACGCGATGTTCGCGGGGGACGGGTCCGTGGCCGTCGAGGCGGCGCTCAAGATCGCCT
>DAOPYU010000077.1:5212-6328 GCA_035353095.1 Candidatus Sumerlaeota bacterium
GCGATGTTCGCGGGGGACGGGTCCGTGGCCGTCGAGGCGGCGCTCAAGATCGCCTTGCAGTACTGGGTCAGCCGGGGCGAGGCGGGCCGCACGCGTTTCATTTCGCTCGAAGAGGGGTACCACGGCGACACGCTGGGCGCGATGTCGGTGGGGTATGTCGAGACGTTCCATCGGCCCTTCCGGGGAGTGGTGCAGTCGGCTCTCCGGGCGATGTCGCCTTACTGCAACCGGTGCCCGTTCGGCCTGCGGTCCGAATCCTGCGGGGTGAAGTGTTTCGATTCGATGGCGTCGTTGATCCGCGAGCATCATGCCGAATGCGCCGGTGTGATTGTGGAACCGCTCTGTCAGGGCGCCGCCGGCATGCGGATCTATCCGGAGGAGTACCTGCGTCGTCTGCGTGAGTTGTGCGACCGGTATGGTTTGTTACTCATCGCCGACGAGATTGCGGTGGGGTTTGGACGGACAGGTGCGATGTTTGCGTGTGAGCGCGCGGGGATTGCGCCGGATATTCTGACGCTCGGGAAGGGGTTGACCGGGGGGATGTTGCCCATGAGCGCGACCCTGGTGACCGATGAGATCTATGACGCCTTCCGCGCCCGGGACGGGCGGACGAACACGTTCTACCACGGCACGACGTTCTGTGGGAATCCGATCACGAGCGCGGTGGCGCTGGCGGCGCTCGATGTGTATGAGGAGGAACGGATTGTCGAGCGGTTGCCCCGGTCTGTGGAAATTCTGGAGGATGGTTTTGAAACCCTGTCCGGTTACCTGGATGATTCGCCGTGGCGCGTGCTGGGGATGATCGCGGCGATTGAAGTGGCTGATTCGGCGGGCGGAGCGGTTCGCGCGCGGAGTATCGGGAAGCGCGCCTATGAACGGGGGCTTTTCACGCGCCCTCTGGGGGCGACGATCTACCTGTGGCCGCCGCTCAATACGCCCCGAATGGATTTGCAGTGCATGGTGAACATGCTGATCGAGTCAACGGTGGAGACGGGGGAAGAGAATCTGAATTCGAATGAAGATGTCCCGGTAACTTTCTGATTCGTGTATTCTCCGGTTGGTTGCTCGTTCCGGAACACAAGTGCCCTGCGCCCCTCCGGGGCGCGCAAGAAGAGG
>DAOPYU010000077.1:6428-13571 GCA_035353095.1 Candidatus Sumerlaeota bacterium
AAAGAATCTTCATTATTCTTGGAGTGGACTCGCTTTGCTGCGTGTCGAAGTACAACATTGACGCTGATTCCTATTGGAAAACGCCAGATGTTCGTTCTTTCTCCCTTTTCTTGAGGTTTCATTGCGCAACGATTCTGGGATTCTCCTGAGGCGCTTCTTCTTGACACAGGAAGAGGTTTTCTATAAAACTGAATCCAGAATCGGAGACCGGGTTGGGAAAAATGTGAGACGAGGGGCTCGGGAAGATGATACGGAGCATGTTCGGACGGATCGAAACGGGTTGTAAACGCTGGCGCGCCAGAGAGAACGAACTGTTTGACCGGTGGGCTTCCTGGCTCCCCGGGAGCAATCCCGGTACCGTCTTTATGATGGTGGGCCTTCTTTTTACCTTTATCTTCTATTTTCTGTGGGCCAATTACCTGAATTCCGGGATCATCACGGAGTACCTGAAGTTCCTGTGCCATGTTTCCCTCGCGATCTCTTTTATCGTGAGTACGTCTATCTCGGCCCGTTGGAAAAAGCGGGTTCCGGTAGCCGCCCCCCAGGAAGGGATTCAGCCTTTTCTGGAAAAATGCGCCAGACAGGCGGTTTCGCTTGAGAAAATGACCTTACCGGGTGTGACTCTGATCAACGCGCAGCTTCGGGGAGCGTTTCTCAAGGGGGCTGGTTTCAAAGGCGCGAATCTGGCGTTTGCCAATCTGGAAGGCGCCAATCTCGATGGCGCCAGTCTGAAGAAGGCGACTCTCACACAGGCCAATTTTTTGGGAGTCAGTCTGGTGGAAACGGACCTGACGGATACCGATTTGTCCCAGGTCCTGGGGTTGACTCCGGACCAGCTGACTTCGGCCCGGGGAAACGCTTCGACCCAACTGCCTGCCGGTCTTGCGCGTCCGACGCATTGGTCTTCTTTCTGAAGGCCGATTCTTTTCCTTTTCTGGTAACCCATTAACAGCCTGTTACATACGGTTGTTTTTTTCTGGAACCGCAACTGCAGGGAACCGCGAAAATCGCGAAAGACGCGAAAAATCGCTTTGTGTTACTCTCTCGCGGAATCAACGCAGACCGGGATGATTTTCAGCCACAAAAAGCACAGAATGCGCAGGAATATTCTGTTTTTGTGAATTTTGTGCCTCTTGTGGCTTACAGCAAGCGGTCTCCGCGTCCCTGCGTCTCTGCGCGATGATTTTTTCTTTTCCTCGTTCTCTGAGTTTTCGCGTATTTTCGGGACATCAGCCCCCTCGATTGGGCGGACACACAAGTCCGCCCCTACGAATGTTTCCCCTTCTGGGGACGCGACAGGGGGCGAACGGTATAACGGTTTACGATCGGACTATCCATTTCGGGGCTGTTCTGCGATTCTGGTGGTTGAGCCGCCTTGTGCGGGCGGTGCGGGGAGACCTGGTTTCCGATGGAATCCGGAAGGGGCGGGTTGTTCCTCGGGGTTTCCTATATCGAGTGGGGGAGTTGTCATGGTCAAGCATTCCAATCCAGGCGCGCGCCATCTGCCGCGGGGGCTTTCGATTCTGTATGAGGACCGAGATATTCTGGTGGTGGACAAACCGGCGGGGTTGTTGACGATCGCCACGGACGCCGAGAAGGAGCGCACGGCGTATCACCACCTGACCGAGTATGTCCGGAAGGGACAGGCGCGGTCCCGCAACCGGATCTTTATCGTTCACCGGTTGGACCGGGAGACTTCCGGGGTGCTCGTTTTTGCCAAGACCGAGGAGGCGAAGTTCACGCTTCAGGAACACTGGGACGAGACCGAGAAGGTCTATCTGGCGGTGGTTCCGGGACATTTGACCCGGCCTGAAGGGGTGATCGAGAGTTACCTGGCGGAGAACACGGTCCATGTGGTCTATTCCACGAACAACCCGGACAAGGGCAAGTGGTCGCGCACGGCGTATCGGGTGGTGTGCGAAACGAAGGAACACTCGCTTCTGGAGGTGGACCTGCTGACCGGGCGCAAGCACCAGATTCGCGTCCACTTGGCGAATATCGGCCACCCGGTGGTGGGGGACAAAAAATACGGTCAGGTCCCCGATTCCCACGGACATCTGGCGCTCCATGCGTACCGTCTGTCGTTTGCGCATCCGTTCACGGGGCGGCGGCTTCAGTTCGAGGCGAAGGTCCCGTCGCATTTCTATAAACTGGTGGGGAATATCGAATCGGCGAAGAAATCTGTGAATCTTCCGGATTCGGCGAATGGAGAGACGGATCGGATCGAGACGCCTCCAGAACCGGATCAGAACTGAAAATAAATGAATTTGGACTGGCCGAACACGCCGAAAAGAAGGATGGCCATGACGAGCAGGTAATACAGGGGCCATCGGACGATTTTCGACCGGGCGCAGACCAGATCGGGAAACGACTTCTCTCCGCGGAACGCGTCAAAGAATCCGATAAAAGCGATGCCGACCAGGGCGATCAGGTATTCGATGGAGAAGGGAATCTGACTCCGGTCCAGGAAGTGAACACCGAGGTTCCGGAGAATCTGGAACGCGTCCCCGAGGCTGTTGGCGCGGAAAAAGATCCAGGAAAACACGAGCAGGTGGAAAGTCAGGAAAATCTGCCCCCCCGTCGCAACCCGGGACTTCGGTTGTCTGGATCGTTTGCTTTTCTTCTTCGTGAAGGCCGCCCAGAGGATGGGGACGGACAGGTAGATCCCGTGTAACAACCCCCAGATGACAAACCCCCAGCTGACGCCATGCCAGAGACCGGAAATCAGGAAGGTGACCAGCAGGGCCAGGACGGTTCCGCCGGTTTTCCAGTTGCGCCATTGCATCTGCATCGGCTTGAAGAGGTAATCGAGAATCCATCGGGAAAACGAGATATGCCAGCGACGCCAGAAGTCGGCGACCGAGGTGGCCAGGTAGGGGCTGTTGAAATTCTGGGTCAGGCGGATGTTGAAGAGCCGGGCGGACCCGAGCGCCATGTCCGTGTACCCGGAGAAATCGCAGTAGATCTGGAAGGCGTAGAAATAGAGGGTCAGAAGGAGGGACAGGCCGGTGTGGGCCGGTATGTCGTTGAACACCGGGTCCACAAAGGTTCCCAGCCGGTCGGCGATGACGACCTTCTTGAACAGACCCCAGGCGAAGAGGACCAGGCCTTGGCGCATGTTTTCGTAATCGAACCGGTAGGGGGTCTTGAGTTGGGGCAGGAGATCCCCCGCCCGCTCGATGGGACCCTGGAGGAGTTTGGGAAAAAAAGCCAGGTACAGGGCGAAATCGTCCAGACGCTTTTCCGCTTTCTCAATTTCCAGATAGACATCCACCAGGTAGGAGATGGCTTGAAACACATAGTAGGAGATGCCGATGGTGACCCAGATTCCCCCGAAAGGAGACAAGGGGGACAGGAAGGGCAGACTCTTGAACAGGATCAGAACCAGGGCATTTCCCGCCACCCCGCTCCAGAAAACGGTTTTCCGGGCCCTCTCGGTCGGGCAGGCGTCCAGTCTGCGCCCGATCCACCAGGTAAAAAGAATGACGAACCCCAGAACGCCCAGAAGGTAGGGGGCGTGGAGCAGGGCGTAGAATCCGGCGCTGGCCAGAAGCAGGACGGCCGTGCGCGCGCGCTGCCCGGCGGCCGCGCAAACGCAGTACACCAGGGGAAGGAACAGGGCGTAGGCAAGGGAATTGAAGGCCATCGGGGGAATCGAACTCCACAAATGGATTTCACACGGTTTGGAAAGTAACAGAAACCGCCGGCTGTCGAAAGTAAAAACTTCCCGCGACTCTTTCGAATCGCGGGAAGTTCTTTGGGTCAAATGAGTTTCATATCGCGAGATGGTTGAATCCAAAACCGCAGTTGAGCGCCAACGGCGCGGAATTATACCAGCCTGGGGCAAGCGTAGCGTCGCCCCAGGACAGGTGTCCCTTTCTTTCATAAGGGCTGAAGGCCCGAACTATGAAAAGGGGCAAAACGGCTGAATAGAACGGGCTTTCAGCCCTTGCCGGAATAAACTCGTCGGTTTTCCTGGGGCGATGCCCCAGGCTGGTATAGATCGCGCCGTTGGCGCTTTCCCTCGGATTTCTCTTTCTTCCGGCTTTTTTTCTTCTCCTCCCCAAACTCACCCTCCGGGTGTCTTGAGTCCGTCTGATTCCAAGCGACTTGTTTGCGTAACTGCGGTTTTCTGGTTGAAATCCCCTGCCACTCTCGCGGGGGCTCACCACTGGTCGGTCCGGAAGGGAAGGGCGGGGAGTCCGGCCTTGTTGCGCAGGTTCGGTTCGGCCCGCTGGTCCCAGCCGAAACGCACCGCGACGGGCTTGGCGACACTGGGACTCGAGACGACGACCGTCTTGCCGTCAATCGTGGCGTCGGCGTTGACGAAGTTTTTGTCTTCCCCGGCGATCTGGAAGAAGTTCAGCGCCTTGCCGTCGCGCGATTCCAGACCGGCGCCCACCAGGTTAAAGGCGATCCGGATCTTGTTCTTCTCGACCTTCATGGCTTTGTACATCGGGCCGCAGTACACGGGGATCTTTTTCCCGTAGGTGTTGGCCAGGGCCCAGAGGGCGAGGCGCTTGCCCACTTCCTGTTTGTTTTTCGGATGGATGTCGCGCAGGTTGGAGATGTCCATCGTGGGGGCGATGCCGGTGTTGGGAATCTGGAGGGAGGCCATCTGGGCTTCCCACAGGCCGGGCAGGGTGCCGGGCACCTTGTCGTCACCGTAGATGCAGGGAGCGATCTGGACGAAGAGGAAGGGGAAGCAGTCCTGCTGCCACACCTGACGCCAGCCGCAGATGAGCGCCTTCATTTTTTCATAGTAGAGCATCCCTTCGCCGTTGTTGGACTCGCCCTGGTACCAGATCGCGCCGCGAATGGCGTAGGGGACGATGGCGTTAATCATGCCGTTGTAGAGGGCGGTGGGCTGCTGGCAATCGGTAATCGTCGCCTGCGCCGGGCTGGGCATGACGGGCAGGGGCGCTCCGGCTTCGAGAGCGTTGCGCGTTCCAGTGGTCCATGCCTGCCACTCGGGCAGGTTCTTGCTCACGTTCTGGCGGTACTGGTTGTCCAGGTCGTTGAGGGTTTTGCAGATGTCCTGGAGTTTCGGATTGGCGGCGAATCCCACGGGCGGCGTCCACGGCTCGATGCGGGTGCCTCCCCAGGCGCTCTCGATGAGACCCACGGGGATATTGAGTTCCTTGTGGAGTTCACGGCCAAAGAAGTAGGCGGCGGCTGAGAAATTGGGAACCGTCTGGGGCGTGCAGGCCTGCCAGGTGGCGTTGACATCCTCGGTGGGCAGTTGCGCCACACATTTCGTGATGTTGAAGAGGCGGATATTCGGGTAGTTGGCTGCGGCGATTTCGGCTTGCGAGTCGTTTGAAGCGGCCACGCTCATCTCCATGTTCGACTGGCCGGAACAGACCCACACTTCACCGACCAGGACGTTCTTGATCTCGATCGTCTTGGCGGCGCTGATGGTCAGGGTCTGGGGTTCCGCGCTGGGGGCGACGGGGTCCAGGACCACCTTCCACTCACCCTGGGGGGTCGTGGCGGTGGCTTTTTCCTGAGCGCCCAGTTTCACTTTGACGGTTTCACCGGGGGCGGCCCATCCCCAGACTGGGAGGGGCTTGCCGTGCTGGAGAACCATGTTTTCGCTGAAGACCTTCGGGAGACGCAGTTCGGGGGCCAGGAGGGGCGAGGGCGCCACGACGCTCACGGGGGTGGCCATCGGGCGGCCACAGGCTCGGGCCGCGCAGCCGCAGGATTTCTGCATGGGACAGGCGGCCTTCTGCTGCATCTGGCAGGCGGGCGTGTTACGTCTCAATGCCGACTGATGGAACTTTCTGAGGGGACACTGGCAGGCGGCCATGAGTCCCATGCTCAGGAGGAGCGCGCACACAAGCAGGATTCGTTTCATTTTCGGACTCCTTACTCCAACGACAAACGGGTTGACACAGGGTAACGAACGGCCCCAGGGCATGCGTTCGGAAAAGACCGGTTTCACATCGGGTGAACCCCAACCGCTTAGCACGTGTAACTTTAAGGGGCGTTGTTTCAAGATTCAAGGGTTTTCCGCGCCGGGAATCTCAGGAAGTTCTCATTGCTTTGATCTCTCATTTTGTTCCAGGAAGAAAAGGGGGGGGACGGGACGCGCAAGGCGTGTTGACTTTTTTCCAATTCGAAAATCCTGGGTCTGGTGGGAACCTCTCCCGGAGGCGGGTGCCCATCGGGTTCTCAATGGATCTTGTAATATTCCTGAATCCAGATATCTACGGGAAAGGAGTACATTTTCTGGATATTTCTGTTGCGTTCTCGAAAAAGGGGGGGTAATTTCTCCTACGGCCTAATTGTGGGGTGACTTGGAATCTCGCAAGACCGCCTGATTTTACTTGGTTCAAGGGTTGTTTAAGAATCGGTAAGGAGAAAGAACGTGTCTGGACTGGTGATTATCGGAACCCAATGGGGGGATGAGGGCAAAGGGAAGATTGTGGACATCATTTCGCGCGAGGCGCAGGTGGTCGCCCGTTATCAGGGGGGCAACAATGCCGGCCATACCGTCGTAGATGGCGATAAGAAGTATATCCTGCACCTGATCCCGTCCGGTATTCTGCACGAAAACTGCCTGTGCTTTATTGGGAATGGGGTGGTAGTGGACCCGGAAGCGCTTGAGAAAGAGATTCTCGAAATGGAATCGGTCGGGTTCGCCTCCGTGCGCGACCGTTTGAAGATCGCCGATGGCGCCCATCTGGTGTTGCCTTACCACCGCCTGCTCGACGCGGCACAGGAAAAACTGCGCGGCAAGGGGAAGATTGGCACCACGGGGCGCGGCATCGGATGTACCTATGGCGACAAGGCCACGCGGCTGGGGTTGCGGTTGGGGGATTTGCGTTATCCGGATCTGGTTCGTCAGAAGATCCGCGCGATGGCCGATTTCTATGAACCGATGTTCCAGAATGTGTACCATGAGCCTCTTCCATCCGCCGAGGCCATGGCGGAAGAGGTTCTGAAGGTGGCGGACCTGGTGGTGCCGATGCTGGTGGATGGCGTGACCTGGATCAACGAGCAGGTGGATGCGGGCAAGCGCATCCTGATCGAAGGCGCGCAGGGGGTGCTGCTGGATATTGACCACGGAACCTATCCGTATGTGACGTCCTCGAACCCCTCGACGGGTGGGGTCTGTACGGGTCTGGGCCTGAGCCC
>DAOPYU010000078.1:0-3873 GCA_035353095.1 Candidatus Sumerlaeota bacterium
TTCAAGATGGGGACCCTGGCGCCCCCCAAGACGCTGTTTCGCCAGTTTGTCGAGTTTCTTCCCCATATTCTGGCGCCGGCCTGCGCCCTGGCGGTCCTGATCGTGGTCCCTATGGTGACCATGTCGGAGGGAGCGGAAATCCGCGGGGCGATTACCGGCACCATGACGCCGTTCCTGATGATGACCATGGCGATAGCGAATGGCCTGATCGCGATCTCGTATTCCTCCATCCCGATTTTTCTCGTGGTGTTTCTCAACAAGCGGCGAGACATTCCGTTCTCCTGGATCCTGATCCTGTTCGGGGCCTTCATTCTGGCCTGTGGAACGACCCATGCCGTCCACATCATCGGTCTCTGGTGGGAGGTGAACTGGTGGCAGGCCGTGGCGGACAGTTCGTGCGCGTTCATTTCCATTATCACGGCGATCGTACTCTGGCCGTACCTTCCCCAGATGCTCGCCTTTCCCAGTCCGGCCCAGCTCCGGGCGGTCAACCAGGAACTGCAGAAGGAGAAAACAGCGCTCGAACACACGCAGAACCGACTGCGCACCGCCTATGCCGAAGTGGAACAGCGAGTCCAGGAACGGACCGCCGATCTGAAGCGTGCGAACGCCTCCCTGCAGGCCGAGGTTCAGGATCGGATGCGAGCCGAGGCGGCGGTACGTTCCGCGCATGCCCGACTGGAGGCGCTCTGGAGCGTTTCCTCCCTGGCCGATGCCGACCCGACGAAGATATCCGACTACATCCTGGCCTCCCTCACGCGCATGACGGAAAGTCGGGACGGGTTTTACGGGTTTGTCAACGAAGATGAATCGCTTTTGACCATCCACTCTCTGTCCGACAATACCATCCAGCGATGTGAGGTTGCCGGCAATCCGCAACACTTTCCCATTCGCGACGCCGGGGTGTGGGCCGAGGCGATCCGGAAACGCGAGCCGTTGATCCTGAACGATTATGGCGCCGAGCACGAAGCGAAGAAAGGCTTGCCGGGCGGTCATATCGCGCTCACCAACCTGTTGGTGGTTCCGTTCTTTTCGCGCGACCGGATCACGGTCGTGGCCGCCGTGGCCAACCGGGCGACTCCTTACTCGCAGGACGATGTGACGCAGCTCACCTCCTTCCTCAGCAGCGTACAGGCCATCACCGAGACCAAAAAAGCCGAAGAGATGCTGCGGGAAAACGAGGCCCGCCAGCGCGCCATGATCTCGAACATCGCGGATGTCATCACCATCATTGATCGGGACCGGATCAAGCGGTACAAGAGCCCGAATATCGAAAAGTGGTTCGGCTGGAAACCGGAGGACGGCATCGGATGCTCCCTGCAGGAAAACGTCCACCCCGATGACTGGGAAGTGGTCCGGGCGGCGCTTGACACCGTCTTGGAGAACCCCGACTCTACCGTCACCGCCGAATGCCAGTACCGGTGCAAGGATGGCCGGTACAAATGGGTCGAATTTACGGTTCGGAATCTTCTGGACGACCCGGTCATCAACGGATATCTGGCCAACTACCACGATATCACCGAACGCCGGGAGGCGGAGGAGGTTCAGGAGAAACTGCAGGAACAACTCCAGCAGGCCCAGAAGATGGAATCGGTCGGGCGGCTGGCGGGAGGGGTGGCGCACGATTTCAACAACATGCTGGGGGTGATTCTGGGACACGCCGAAATCGCTCTGGAGCAACTGGATCCGAATCAGCCCCTCTTTGCCGACCTGCGCGAGATCCAGTTTGCCGCCGAGCGCTCCGCCAACCTCACCCGGCAGCTCCTGGCCTTCGCCCGCAAACAGACCGTCACGCCGAAGGTCCTCAACCTGAATGAAACGATCGAGGGCACGCTCAAGATGCTGCGCCGCCTGATCGGCGAAGACATCCATCTGGCCTGGTTGCCGGGGGTCGAACTGGGCCGGGTCCAGATCGATCCCTCACAAATTGATCAACTGCTGGCCAACCTCTGTGTCAACGCCCGCGACGCCATTGACGGTGGAGGCAAGATCACCATCGAGACCGGCAATGTCTCGTTCGATGACACTTACTGCGCCTACCATGTGGGATTCATACCGGGTGAGTACGTCATGCTGGTCGTCAGCGACAACGGGTGTGGGATGGAAAAAGAAACGCTGGCTCACGTCTTCGACCCCTTCTTCACCACCAAGGAACTGGGAAAAGGGACCGGTCTGGGGCTGGCTACCGTCTATGGAATCGTCAAGCAGAACAACGGCTTCATCCATGTGTACAGCGAACCCCGGCAGGGGTCTTCCTTCAAGATCTATCTGCCTCGCTACCGGGGCGAAGACGGAAAGGAGGGCCTGGCTGGCTCAACTGCAACGATTGAGCGTGGGCAGGAAACCGTCCTCTTGGTCGAAGATGAGCCGGCGGTTCTGAACATCGCCCGCACGTTACTCTCCCGCCTGGGTTATACCGTCCTGACCGCCTCGACCGCGAAAGAGGCCATTCAGACGGCGGAAGAACACGCCGGAAAGATTGACCTCCTCATGACCGACGTGATCATGCCGGAAATGAACGGGCGGGAACTGGCCCGGCGTCTGCTCGCGTTCTATCCCCATCTCAAGTGCCTGTTCATGTCCGGCTACACGGCGGACGTGATCGCCCAGCACGAGGTTCTTGCAAAAGACGTCCACTTCATCTCCAAACCCTTTTCCGGACCGGAACTGGCGGCCAAACTGCGCGAAGCGCTCACAGACGAGACTCGGCCTCCGCAAGCGGATACTGAAGCAGGAAAATGAGAAGGGAGTGACACACACGACGCGGGAAAGGGAGTTCCCGCGTCGTGTGTGTGTCTGGAAATCAGGCTTTTTCCACTTGCGCCGGGAAGATCGTGCGGAGGAATTCGGCGTCTTTTTTGTAGCTCTCTTCCAGCCCGAGCGGCGTTCCCGCCTCGAGCTGGAGCCAGCCGCGGTAGCCGATGGCGTCCATCGCCTCGCGTACCTTCTTGAAGTCCACCTTCCCCTGACCGAGCAGCGCCTTCGGGTCGTCCTTGGCGTGAAACTCGCAGATGTGCTGACCCAGTTCACGGATCTCGGCGTAGATGTCGTACCCCTTCGTGAGCGGGTTCCACACGTCGTAATAGACCCCGACGCCGGGCGAGTTGACCGCGTTCACCATCTCGAGCAACTCTTTGGCGGGCAGGTACGACTCGATGCCCAGGACCACTCCGGCCTTCTCGGCCTTGGGCGCCACTTTCTTGAGACGACGGACCACCTCGTCGCGTCCGGCTTTGTCACCCGATAGGTCGCCCGCGCCGAAGAAGGCCAGAAGCACCGACTTCACCCCGAGCGCCTGACAGACATCAATACAATCCTCGACCCATTTTTCCGTCTTCGGATCGCTCTTGTAAGGCGTGCCGTTCAGGCACCCCAGCGCCAGCGAACCGATCGCCACGCCGGTGGCTTTCGAGGCGTCGAGCATCGCCTTCTGGTTTTTCGGATTGCGCAGGTCGAGGGCCGGATTCTCCGGGCACAGACTGACCTGAACGCCGTCCAAGCCGATTTTCTTCGCCACCTCGAGCGACTCGGGACTTCCCTCTTTCCCCAGGTTCCAGTCGCACGCCCCGATCTTGAAACCCGTGAGTTTTTTCTTCCCGTCTTCGAGCGCGAACCCCGAGTTCAGAATCGAGAGCGCCGCCGCGCCCGTCAAACCGCGGGCCAGCAACTGACGGCGGCTCCACACGTTGCTCTCTTTCATGGCTGCACCTCCATCACGACGCGAAATCCCACGGTGGCCTGCTGATAACTCTCGCGCCCCGTGGTGCGCGCGGCACTGCGCGCGCTGCGGGCAAACCGGTCCCACGAACCGCCCCGCACCACCCGTTCCTTCCCTTCCGCCGGGCCCTTCGGGTCCGCCGTCTGTTTCAGGTC
>DAOPYU010000078.1:3973-12137 GCA_035353095.1 Candidatus Sumerlaeota bacterium
CCACCCGTTCCTTCCCTTCCGCCGGGCCCTTCGGGTCCGCCGTCTGTTTCAGGTCATACTCCTGCTGGTAGTAGTCCGCGCACCACTCAGCCACGTTGCCGTGCATGTCGAACAGCCCCCAGGCGTTCGGTTTCTGCTGCGCGACGGGATGAGTCTGGTCCCCGCTGTTGTCGGAGTACCACGCCATGTCGTCCTCGTTGCCCGTCCCGGAAAAGGGCGCCTTCGATCCGGCGCGGCAGGCGTATTCCCACTCGGCCTCGGTCGGCAGGCGGTACACGACCGGCTTGCCGGTCTTTGCGCTTTCGATCTCGGAGAGTTTCTGACAGAACACCCCGGCGTCCTTCCACGAGACCTTCTCGACCGGACGGTCCTCCCCCGGGAACTGCCCGCGCGGCGCGCCCATCACGGTCTGCCACTGTTTCTGGGTCACCTCCGTCGTGCCGATGCGGAACGCCTTCGTGATCTGGACCTTGTGCTGGGCCTCGTCGTACTGGCGGCCCTTTTCATCCGGGGGGCTCCCCATGTCAAACTCGCCCGCCGGAATGAAGGCCAGTTTCATGCCGATGGAGTTTTCGACCGCCTCGCCCGCCTTGGGCGCGTCGGCGGCCTGCGCGGACTGGCCGGCCCCGGCGAGGAGGCATGCCAGAATAAAAAGTCCGGCCAGGAGGGTTCTCCCGGTTTTCTTGTTGACCCGCTTCATGTTGTTGTCGGTCCTTTCTGTTCAGTCCGATCCGTTTGCTCCGACGGATCCATGTCTTCGCCTGCGAGGACGCCGGCGGCACGAACCGCTTTCCTGTTCTTCCTGGTTCCGGAGACCCTTGTGCCGGCGGGGACGCCGGCGGTACGAACCGCTTCTTTGTTCTTGCTGGCGCCGGAGCCTCTTTGCCGGCGGGGACGTCGGCGGTACGAACCGATTGTCGGCGCGACACGCCGGGTCCACTCCGTCCACTTCTTGTCCACCCAGTCCACTTTGTCCAAAACCGGACGGTCCCGTCCCCTCTTTGCCGGCGGGGACGTCGGCGGTACGAACCGCTTGCCGGCTCATCCCGCCGGGTCCATTCCACACAACCGTCCCCCGCCTCTTTGGGGTTTTTAATTGTCAATTATCCATTATCAATTATCAATTCCTCAGTCCTTCAGCCCTTCCAGTTTGCCGTCTATTTTTTCGTTCGCCTTCATCATCTCGTCCCACGTCACTTCCTTGCGGGTGTAGGCGGCGGTCCGGCCCAGGATCGTGGTCAGGTTGCTGCGCACGCTCGGCGCCACGGTGGCGTTCTCGAAATTGCCTTTCCGGATGTTTTCGGCAAAGTCGGCGATGTTGCGCACCGCGCCCGCCTGATAGATGTCGCCCGTGTTGCCCCCCTTGTAGGGCGTTTCGCCAATGATGCTCACGCTGCCGCCGTAATGGGTGTCAATCGTGCCCTTGGCGCCGTAGATGCGGCACAGGATGTCATCCCACCCCGCGCCCGCCTGTTTGGAACTGAACGTCAGGATGAAGTCCTTCGGGAAGGTGTAGATGACCGAGAAATGGTCCCAGCAGTCGCCCACGTCGGTGCGGACCTTGCGCCCGCCGGTTCCGGTGGCCTTGACCGGGGCATCGTCCAGAATCCACGAGGCCACGTCGAGCGCGTGGATGTTCTGCTCGGTGATGATGTCGCCGGAAAGCGTCTTTTCGAAAACCCAGTTTTTCAAGCGGGCCTCGGGGGTACCAGGCTTGTCCTGCGCACCCAGACGCCCCGTCTGGTAGGCTGCTTCCCCGCTGAGAAGTTTGCCGATGTCGCCGAACTGGGCGCGCTTGACCGCCTCGCGGTAGAAGTCATTGGCGCGGGTCTGGAAGTCCACCAGGAAGCAGAGTTTTTTGGCCGTCGCCTTCTTGCCACTCTCCTCGATGGTCATACAGCCGGGCACGTCCACGGCGATCGGTTTCGCCAGATAGACGTGCAGTCCCGCCTCGACGCCCGCTGCCGCCTGCTCGGGGTGGAAGATGGGGGGGCTGATAATCATCACGGCATCCAGTCCGCC
Source organism: Candidatus Sumerlaeota bacterium (assembly GCA_035353095.1). Taxonomy (GTDB): domain Bacteria; phylum Sumerlaeota; class Sumerlaeia; order UBA8349; family UBA8349; genus DAOPYU01. The sequence goes on from DAOPYU010000078.1 coordinate 5,996, forward strand.
CTTCTCGATCATCCGTTTGTAACAAGACAAACCCGAGAAACGCCGGTCGGGCGCCACTTTGAACTGATCGCCAAACGCGTTCACACGATCCTCGAAATAGTCCGCGCCCGCTGCGATCTCATAGGAGCCATTCTGTTGAAACAGCCCGGCGATCCATTTGCCGCGTCCTCCGCAGCCGATCAGGCCGATCCGAATCTTCGAGTTGGCCTCGACGCCCCGCACCAGGTTGGGTTTGAGAATGGTGAACGCCGCAAGCGCCGCGCCCGCGCCCTGCATGAAGTGCCGCCGCTTGATCTGCCGTCTGCTCGTTGCCTCACTCGACATTGCGTGTTCCTCCTTGGAGAAGTTTCAGGACTTCAATCCCGTCAGTCTGGGATCGAGTCTCTCTTGTGCCCGGATCATTTCATCCCATGTCACTTCGCCTTTTTTCCAGGCGGCGGTGCGCCCCAGGATCGTGGTCAGGTTGCTGCGCACGCTTGGCGCCACCGTGTCGTTCTCGAATTTCCCTTTCAGGATATTCTCATGGAAGGTCGCGATGTTGCTTTCCGCGCCTTTTGTGTACAGATTGTCCATCGGGCCGCCCTTGAAAGGCGTTTCGCCCAGAATGCTCACCGAACCGAAATAGTGGGTGTCAATCGTTCCCTTCGCGCCATAGACGCGGCACAGAATGTCGTCCCACCCCTGTCCCTCCTGTTTGGAGGAGAAGGTGATGATCACGTCTTTCGGAAACGTGTAGATCACCGAGAAATTGTCCCAGCAGTCGCCCGCCTTACGGACCTGGCGTCCCCCCGTGCCGTACGCTTTTACCGGCGCATCGTCCAGAATCCACGTCGCCACGTCAATCGAGTGGATGTTCTGTTCCGTAATGACATCGCCCGACAAGGCGCGGTCCAGCCCCCAGCCGCGCAGGCGGAATTCGGAGTTCTGCGGGTCTTTGGCTAGCCATTCAGCCTGTCCCCCCCAGGTCGAGCCACAGATATAGGTGGCCTCCCCATTGAGAATCTTCCCGATGTCGCCGAACTGTACCCGTTTGACCGCTTCGCGGTAAAGGTCGTTGGTGCGTGTCTGGAAGTCCACCAGGAAACACCGCTTCTTTTCCGTGGCCTTTTTGCCGCTCGCCTCGACGGTCTGGCAACCGGGAACATCCACCGCGATCGGCTTCGCCAGATAAACATGCTTGCCCGCTTCGACACCGGCTGCCGCCTGCTCGGGGTGAAAATAAGGGGGACTCTCAATGGCGATCGCGTCCACGGCCCCACTGTCGAGTAATCGCTTGTAGCCCGAAAGACCGGTGAAACGCTTGTCGGCTGGCACATGGATCCGGTTGCCGTAATCGTTGACTTTATCCTCGAAATAATCGGTCAGTGCCGTGATTTCATAGCCGCCGTGGTTGCGGAACAGATCCGCAATCCAGATACCGCGATTGCCGCATCCGATCAAGCCCAACCGCACCTTCGAGTTCGCCTCGGCGCCGCGAACCTGGTTCGGTTTGAGGATCGTAAACGCAGCCAGAGCCGCTCCGGCTCCCTGTATAAACCGGCGTCGTTTGATTTGCCGTTTCCCACTCGATGTCCTGTTTGACATGCGCGTTCCCCCGTTTCGGAGAAATCATGAAATAATAACTTGGGGGCGAGTGTACCCTCAGTTCCCGATAAGCGCAAGTCACAAAGAAATGAAAAGCGGTTCTGCCGTCTTCCATTTGGAAAAACGCAGAACCGCTTTTTCTTCCGTATCCGGTCCTCGAGAAACTGCCACCCGGAATCCAGGACCCATTACAAAATATCGCTGGCCAGTTCCGCCAGGGGCGAACGCTCGCCCCGGAAGAGGGTCATGTGTCCCGCCAGGCTCTGTCCCTTGAAACGTTCGACGGCGATGGTCAGGCCGCTCGTGCTCGAGTCGAGGAAGGGATTGTCTATCTGGTACGGATCGCCGGTCAGGACGATCTTGGTGCCCTCCCCGGCCCGGGTGATGATGGTCTTCACCTCGTGGTGGGTCAGGTTCTGGGCCTCGTCAATGATGAGGTACTGGTGTGGCAGGCTGCGCCCGCGGATGTAGGTCAGGGGCTGGACGTCGAGGATTCCGGAGGCCTTGAAGCGCCGGACGATCTCGTCCGTGGTGGCCCGCTTGCTTCTTTTCTTCTTGTCTGCCCCCACTTCCTGCGACTCTTCATGGACGTAGTTTTCTTTCGCCAACAGGATCAACTCAAGGTTGTCATAGACCGGTTCCATCCACGGCTGGAGTTTGTCCCCCATCGCGCCGGGCAGATACCCGAGGTCTTTGCCGAGCGGGACGATGGGACGCGCCACCACCAGTTTGCGGAACACGTGTTCGCCGAGCGCCTTCTGGACCCCGGCGGCGATGGCCAGCAGCGTCTTGCCCGTCCCCGCTTTTCCCACCAGCGTCACGAGCCGGATCGAGTCGTCGAGCAGGAGGTCGAGCGTGTGGCGTTGTTCGGTGTTTCGGGCCTGAATGCCCCAGACGTCGCTGCGTGAGGCGTCCGAAAGCGTGCGGACGAGCCCTTCGTCGGCGTGATAGCGACCCAGAATGACATTGTCGGGGTCGGCCGGGTCCACGAAGGTGACGCACTGGTTGGGCGCCAGAGTTTGTCCCTGGGGGGTATAGACCCCCTGTGTGCGCAGGGTGTAAATCTGGTCCGTGGTCACCTCGATGCGGGCATGGCCCGAATAGAGTTCCTCGATCTGGACCGTGACCTCTTCCTTGTAGGTTTCGGAACTCAACCCGACGGCGTCGGCACGCAGACGCAGGTTGGTGTCGCGCGTGACCAGGATAACGGGCAGGTCTTCCTTTTTCTTGAGCGTCAGCGCCGAGGCCAGAATCAGGCCGTCGGCGGTCTTGTTCAGCGTGGGGAAAGGAAGCGGGGGTTCCTGGCCCAGGTTGGTCAGGACGCGCAGGGTCCCGCCTCCTTCGAGGAGCACCCCCTTCGAAAGATTGCCGTGGCCGCGATGGCTGTCAATGATCCGGGTCACCTCGCGGGCGTTGCGGCCCAGGGTGTTGTTGTCGTGTTTGAAATTGTCCAGTTCCTCGATCACCGTGATGGGTACCACCACGTTGTTGTCGCCAAATTTGTAGAGCGCGTGCGGATCGGTCAGCAGGACGTTGGTGTCGAAGACGAAATTCTTTTTCATGGGGACAGGTATCCTTTCTCTGAGGAAATAGGCGGAAACCTTACCTCTTCACTATAAAGCAGGATATCGGTTTAAGGCAAGGGGAAGCGTCCCGCGAGACATCTCGGCTCGAAGTGGATTGGGCGTCTCCATACAAGGGGACGAATTGAATCCATGATGTCACCGGCTTAGAGCCGTTGCCAGAAAGAATCTTCAGTATCGCAGTCCACTCCTCTGTTCATCATCCCCGCGAGCGGGGACCCAGAGGAAACGCGAACGACGAAAAGGGAAGAAACCTCGGGAAAAGGGAATCCAACCCAGAACGCCCCGGCTCTGGGTTCCCGCCTGCGCGGGAATGATGGCAAAAGGGCAGAGATGGAGGATAAGGTGATTTGCTGCTTCTTTCTGGCATTCGCACTAAGAGCCTGCGTGGAAAGTCCTTTCCCCGGAAAACCCCGTTTTTCTCAGAAAATGGCCGTTTTATAGAGGGCGAGCGTCTTAACAAACCGAAAAAAACCTCTGCCAGAAGACTTTTCATACAGGCTCTAAAACCGAAACGCTGACGAACAGACACTTCTTGGACGGGACAGCCCGGTCGGCTCGACATCCCCGTTCCGGGGGTACCCGAGACGCACCCGGACCGATCCGATTTCAGGTCACGCCTTCCCCTTCTTCTTTTCCAGAAACTCAACCACGGCCGCTGCGAGCCGTTTGGCCGAACCGGGTTCGCCGAACTTCTCGCGGATCTTGCGCAACTGGTACTTCATGTTCTGATAGGCCTTCTCGTCGTCCAGATAGTGCTGGGCGTGCTCGGCCAGGTTCAACCCCGTGGCCTGTTCCTGCAACAGTTCGGGCACCACCATTTCGCCCGCCACGATGTTGGGGATTCCCGCGTAGGGGGTATTGATGAGGCGCTTGGCGATCCAGTAGGTCATGTAGTTGAGTTTGTAAACGATGACAAACGGAATACCGATGAGCGAGCCTTCGGTGGCGGCGGTGCCCGAGGCCACCCAGGAGAAGTCCATCGCGGCGCGGGTGTTGAGCCGGTTGTCGTCAATCACCTTCACCGCCACGTCGTATTGCGACAGGTAGGTGTCGATCAGGTCGAGGGGGATGGTGGCGGCGCGCGGCAGGATGAACTGCACGTCGTCGCGCACGGCGGCCAGGCGCTCGGCCGCCTCGAGCATGATGGGCAGGAGCGTGTTGACCTCGCGCCGCCGGCTGCCGGGCAACAACCCCACCAGTTTTTTGTTCGGGTCGAGTTTGAAACGCTCGAAGATCTGCTCGCGCGTCTGGGTCAGGACGATCTGGTCGAGGTCCTTGCTTCCCAGGTATGTCGCGTTGATCCCCTCCTTGCGCAGCAGTTCTTCCTCGAAGGGGAAGACCGGGAAGATCCGGTCGCAGTATTCCTTGAGTTTGTACACGCGCGCGTAGTCCCAGGCCCAGAAGGTTGGGACGATGTAGTAGATCACGCGAATGCCCAGTTTGTGGGCCAGCGGCGCCACCAGCTTGAGGTTGAAGCCGGGGTAGTCAATCAGGATGACGACGTCGGGGCGCTCCGCGATCAGGTAGCGCTTGACCATGCGATAAACCTGGATGATCTGCGGCGCCTTGGTGATGACCTCGACCAGGCCGACGATGGCTAGGTCGTGGATCATGTTGCGCAGCAGGAGCATGCCGGCGTTTTCCATCTGGGGACCGCCCAGGCCGGCCAGCTGCCAGTCGGGGCGCAGGCGCAGGATCTCGCGCACCAGCCGTCCCGCTGGCTGGTCGCCGCTGTTTTCGCCCGCAATCAGGAAAATTTTTTTCGGCGCGCTCATACTGGCACTTTCTGCGTCGAGTTCGTCCCCGAAGGGGACCGATTGTTTTCCACCGCTCAGTCGAAGTTCTGAGCGGCGTTGGCCTCCCGGATGCGCCGGGCCACCTCGACCGCCACGTGCAGGGCGTCGCGGGCGTGTTCGCCTGTCACGCCCGGTGTTTTTCCCTCGACAATCGCCTTGATGAAATCGTTGTGCTCGAGTGTCAGCATGTCTTCTTTCTTCGGGCGCAACTTCTTGCAGACAATGTCGGCGTTGGGCTCGCCCGGCTGCGCTTTGGGACGGGGGATGCGCTGATAGACCTCGATGGACTGTTTATCTGGCATCAGGTCGAGCGACACGTAGGTGTCTTTCTGGAAGATGCGGATCTTGCGCTGCGGCTTGGGCGAGACGCGGCTCACCGTCAGGTTGGCCGTACAGCCGCTCTTGAACTTCATACGGACGTTGGCGATGTCCTCGAAGTCGGTCAGCACATTGACCCCGACCGCGTCCATCGAGACGATGGGCGAGTTGACGAGTTGCAGGATGATGTCAATGTCGTGGATCATCAGGTCGAGCACCACGCCCACGTCGGTGATGCGGGCCGACGGCCCGAGCCGGTGGCACTCGATGAAGGCGGGCTTGGTGAGGATCTCGTCGAGTTTCCGCACGGCGGCGTTGTAACGCTCGATGTGTCCGACCTGCAGGACGCATCCCTTCTCTTCAGCGAGGGCGATCAGGCGTTCGGCGTCCTCGACGGTGCTGGTGATCGGTTTTTCGATCATGCAGTGGATGCCGCGTTCGAGGAACTGCGAAGCCACCTCGTAGTGCATCACCGTGGGCACGGCAATGACCACGGCGTCCACGGGCGAGCGGTCAAAGAGGCGCGTGTAGTGTTTGTATTCTTCACAATTGTACTGACGGGCGATCTTGCGCGAGGTCGAGTTCTTGGCGTCCACCACGGCGACCAGATTCACCTGCGGGTTTCCCGCCAGGATGCGGGCGTGGTGCTGACCCATGCGACCCACGCCGATTACGGCAAAACGGAGTTTGTCCATTGTTCTGATTGTCCTTAATATACGGAGCCGCCGGTTGGATCGGCGGTTCCGGGTTCGGAATGGCGATGCGCAGCCTCACAAGCAGACCGGCCCGCTGCCCTGTATTCTCGAAGCGCGCAGGCCAAAGGTCAAGGCCTTTATCCCCGAATTCCGGAGAAAGAAG
>DAOPYU010000078.1:12237-13539 GCA_035353095.1 Candidatus Sumerlaeota bacterium
CCACCCCATTCCACTTTCCGACTTTATTTGTAATCGCACGGGTATGGCTTGACTTGGACCGGAACCATCCCTTATTTTCGACCTATTGTGTTTGACCGGATCCCATACGAAAAATCGCATGGGAAAGAAAAGGAGAAATGACGGTGTTTCAGGCATGGCATCTCTGGGTGATCGCGGGGATCATTCTGTTGATCCTCGAAGTTTTTACGCCGGGGTTCGTGATGGTTGTTTTCGGGTTGGGGTGTTTCGTCACCGCACTCTTCGCCGGGTACGATTGCTCGGTGACCCTTCAACTCGTCGTGTTCGTGGTCGCGTGCGCGACTCTGATGTTTTCCATCCGTCCCCTGGTTCTGAAAACCCTCCAACGCAACACACCCAAGTACAACACCAATGCGGATGCACTGATCGGTCAGACCGGTTGCGTGATCGAGGCGATCCATCCGGCTTCCAGGACGGGGCGGGTCAAAATCGGAGGGGAAGACTGGCGGGCCGTGACGGTGGATGAATCGGACATCGAGGCCGGCCAGAAAGTCCTCATCAAAGGGATTGACGGCAACAAGGTGGTGGTCGAATTGTGCGGCGGGGAGAACAACAGTCCCTCCCGAAAATGATTTTGTCCCTCGTGGAGTTTCTTCTGGGACTGCTTTCGGAACTTCTTCCACTCCTGATCGAAGTGATCCTGGATGTTTGGGGAATAACCGGGAAAGATACGCGAGACTACTGAAAAAACAGGGGAAAATTCCTCTGCCCTTAATACGAAAGAGCCGGGACCGCCCATTCACTCTGTGAATGGCCCGGATTCCATTTCGACAGCCTGAAAGGAACGCAGAATATGAAAGAGTTTGCTCAAGTCGCCGTCCCCATCATTCTTATCGCTCTTGCCATCTTTGTGATCGTTTTCGCCATCAACGGGTTCAAGATCATCCAGCAATCCGAAACCATGGTGATCGAGCGTCTGGGGAGTTTTCACCGCACGCTCTCCTCGGGTATCAACATCATCTGGCCGATTTTCGACAAACCCCGTTCCATCGAATGGAAGTACATCAAGACCGATGTCAACGGAAACACGATTTTTCGAAAAGAAACCATCACCCGCATAGACCTGCGTGAGACCGTCTATGACTTCCCCCAGCAGAACGTCATCACGCGTGACAATGTCGCCATCGCGATCAGCGCGATGATTTATTTCCAGATCACCGATCCGAAGCGCGCCGTGTACGAAATCGCCAACCTGCCCGACGCCATCGAGAAACTGACCCAGACCACCCTGCGCAACGTCATCGGCGAACTCGACATGGACCA
>DAOPYU010000079.1:0-253 GCA_035353095.1 Candidatus Sumerlaeota bacterium
TGCGTACCCGAAGTCTTTTGGGTCTCGCCTGCCGGTTTCACCGGTTCCGCGGCCGACGCGTCTTTCTGCGTTTTCGGCGCCTTCTGCGGTTCTTCCTTCGGCTTTTCTTCGGACTTCTTTGTTGACTCCGGAGGTTTCCCGTCAGACTTCTTTGACGTCTCCTCAGACTTCTTTGACGCTCCCTCAGATTTCTTCTCTTCTTCCTTCTGTTTTTCCTCCGGCTTCTTCGTTTCTTCTTTGGGTTTTTCCTCCG
>DAOPYU010000079.1:353-13493 GCA_035353095.1 Candidatus Sumerlaeota bacterium
GCTTCTTTGAAGGTTCTTCGGGCTTCAGGGCCTCTTCCTTCGGCTTTTCCTCAGACTTCTTTGTTGACTCCGGAGGTTTCCCGTCAGACTTCTTTGACGCCTCCTCAGACTTCTTTGACGTCTCCTCAGATTTCTTCACTTCTTCCTTCGGTTTTTCCTCCAGCTTCTTCGTTTCTTCTTTGGGCTTTTCTTCCGGCTTCTTTGAAGGTTCTTCGGGCTTCAGGGCCTCTTCCTTCGGCTTTTCCTCAGATTTCTTTGTTGACTCCGGAGGTTTCCCGTCAGACTTCTTTGACGCTTCCTCAGATTTCTTCACATCTTCCTTCGGCTTTTCCTCGGGTCGCTTCACGTCGGCCCTGGGCTCTTCTTTGGATTTCTCTTCAGACTTCTTCACTGCTTCTTTGGGCGAATCGCCCGGTTTGACTGTCTGCGTGTCGGATGTCTTCTCCGTTTCAGTTGCCGGCTTTGCCCGTTCGGCAGCCGAAGTTTCCTTCTGAGCCTTCTGTGGCTCCTCTTTCGGTTTCTCTTCCGTCTTTCGGGCCTCTTCCCTGGGTTTCTCTTCCGGTTTCTTTGTTTCGTCCTTCTGTTTCTCCTCGGATTGCTTCACGTCGGCCCGGGGTTCTTCTTGGGGTTTCTCTTCGGGCTTTTTCACTTCTTCCTTGGCCGCATCGCCCGGTTTGACCGTCTGCGTGTCCGAAGTTTTCTTTGTTTCCGTGGCCGGTTGAACCGGTTCCGTGGCCGAGGTGGTTTTCTGTTCCCCCTGGGGTTTCGACGGTTCGCTTTGCGATTTTGATGATTCTTCGGCGGCCTTCCCGGGTTCCGTCTTCTGTTCCGGAGCCGGAGTCGTTTTCTGTGTGTCTTCCGGCTTGACCGGCTGTGTGGGGGAGGTCGTTTCCGCCGCGGCTTGTTTTACCACGGTTCCAGAGGTCCCTTTTATTTCCGCGGTTCCCGTCGTCGCCGAGGTTTCCGGCAGGTTCGAGACCGACTGGAGGGTTTTCGTCGCGGTAGTGAAAATTGTCAGTTCCCGGGGCTGCGTGGTCGTTTCAGTCTGGTGGATTGCCTGGGGAAAGGTCGGGCTCTGGGTCCGGCTGGAGGCTTCCGCCTCACGGTCCAGGTCGAGCGGATGACCCGCCGTGGCGCTGCAGGACGTGTCCTCATCGTCCGGCCCGTTTTCCTCCCACGGGTTGGATTCTTCCTCCTGGAGCGCAGCGGGCGCATAACGGCGGGCCCATTTTTTTGCCGCCCCAATCCAGATCCGGGCGACCGCCTCCGAGGGCGCCAGATCGGCGCGAACCGCCTGACTCATCTGCGCGACCAGCGCGTCCGGGTCCTGCTGCACCAGATCCAAGGGGGTGCGTACCCCCAGCGATTCGAGGGTCACGGCATGGTGCAGGCCGATCCCTTTGATTTCCGACAGGGTGGAAAGCGCGCGCAACCGGACAAACGATTCGGGATCGAACCCGTGTGGCAGAACGGCGGAAATTTTTTCCTCGGTTTCCGATTCAGGGGTGGCCTGTCCCCATCGGGCCAGGAACTGATGGGGAAAGCGAACCCCCTCGTTCCAGAGGATCAGGCGCTCCCGACGATTCAACTGCGATCCAAGCAGATCCTCGAGCGGGATCGAGTAGGAGGTGACCGACCAGAGGAAAATGCCCTCATAGACCAGGCACGAAAAAACGATGATGGCGGTCCAGGTCCAAAGCGCAACTCGGGGGCGCATCCCGCGTCCGCGCAGGTTGTCCAACCCCCGCCGCTCCCAACTGCGTCCCCCCCGGAAGAGGTTGATGACATTGACCAGCGCGTAGCACTCGAGCGCGAAGGGGGGAAAACCCAGAAAACCCAGCACCGGCATCTCGAACAGTTTCAAATTTTCGAACCCGGGAACCGTGTAGAGCCACTTGCTGCGCGCGACGATATTCCACGCCTCCCACAACCCGCCGCACATCAGGCCCGACAGCAACAGCGCCACCAGGCGGGTCAGATGGCCCTTGGACAATTGTCCCAGCAGGGACGGCCCCTGTCGCCGGTAACAGAACGGATCGAAGAAAAAGAAGGCAAATCCCCAGATCATGCAGAAAAACAGGCCGGGCCAGAGCATCGGCAACACCAGCATCGCCACGCCGACGGCCATCTGGATCTTTACATGCCGGGGATTGACCTGAAACGGCCGCCCCTGCAATCCCCGGCCATGAGTCAACCGCTCGATCACGGCGGAAACCAGATCCGCCCCCTCGAACAGGGCGGGCAGGACGGTCGCATAGGCGGGAATCATGAACCAGCTGCTCAGGTCGCTCCACAGGAGGGGGACCTGGATATAGGTCCAGTTCTGCAGGCGAAAATTGAACGCCTCGAACAGCAGCCAGACCGGGGTGGACCAGAGGGTCAGCAGAAGGAACTCACGCGGGCGGTCCTGGAGCAGCGACTCGTGGCGCAAGCGGTACACCAGAAAGTCCAGCACAAAAATGAACGGCCACCAGAGAAACGTATAAATGCCGCTGTAAAAGGGTTCTATCTGCGCGAAGAGGAACCAGTGGCCCAGAGGCAGTCCCACCAGTCCCGCAATCCAGAGGTCGCGCGCGTAAAAGGGGATTCTCTTCTCTTGGTTCGACATGATGAGACGCTCTCTTGTGTCCCCGGTTGTGCCGACAAGGTGTTAACCCATAAGAAAATACCGTTGAGCGCTTCCCCTCCGTCTCCCTCACCGGCACGGGATCAATCGCTTTGGGCCGGGGTCTTCAGATCTTCGGACCGGTCGGCGGGAATGCGGTAGCAATCCAGGATCTCGTGGTTCGTCGCCCCGACCATCTTACGCGAAAGCACGATCCGCACGCCATCTTCATTCTGAATCGTGTAATAATCCCCCTCGGCTTCCTCGAAAAGCGAAACCAGGTGACGCATGTCGCGGACCTTGACTCCGTTGATCGTGTTAATGATCGTGTAATAGAGTTCCTCATACCCGACGTTGACCTCATGCGCCAGCACCTGAATGAGCGTGATGACCTCATCGCGCCCCGGCTCGGGGTCCTTGTCGTAGTAGTGTACCAGTTTGCGCGGAGCGTCCTCAAACGTTTCCCATTCGGCGAGCAGGTTGGCCGTGATCGGGGAAAACACCAGCCCGCCGATGATGTAGTAGCTGGGCATCTTCTCGTACTGATGGCGGGGAACCAGGTACATGTTCTCCCATTTCAGGGACAACTCCACCTCCACCTTCAGCGGTTGCCCGCCGCGCAGAATCTCCATCGGGATGCGGTCGCCGATAAAGTGGCGGTGAACGGCGTAGAGGAAACTCGTCCGCTCGCCCTTGCGGAACTCGACCGTGCCGTCATTGGCCACGTGCATCCCGTCCACCGACACGAGAATGTCATCGGCCTGGATCACCCCCTGCGCCGAGGACTTCGGGTCCACCTGGTTGACCAGAATGCCCGAGGCGCCCGGCGGCATGCCGAACTTCTTGCGGATGGCGCGATTCTCCATGCACTGGCACGAGAGGCCCAGCGCGGGCACCCCACCATAGCGCCCGTGGTGGATGTCGTGCAGAAATCGCTCGATAATCGGCGCGGGCACCATGTAGCCGATGTTCTGGCCCGTCTCGCACCCCTGGAAGGCCACCCCGACGATCCGGTGGTTCGAGATGACCGGTCCGCCGCTCGAACCCGGGTTGATCGCCGCGTCGATCTGACAGCAGAGCAGGTCGGCCTCCGAGTGCGCGTAGGTCAGGTGCTCGACCCGCGACACCACCCCTTCGGTGATGGCGAGTTTCGTCCCTCCCTGGGGAAAGCCATACACCGCAACCTTGTCCTGAATGCAGGGCAGCTGGCCCAGCGGGATCGGTTCGGCCCCCTCGAAGAAGGACTCGTCGTCCACCCGCAGCAGCGCCAGGTCGCAGTCGTGCGCGACCGTTTCGAGCCGGGCGACATACTTCTCGGCCTCCCCGGCGCGCATGACCTGGATGAACGTCTGGTCGGCCACGACGTGCGCGTTGGTCAGGATTCGCTTCCCTTCGATGATACACCCCGACCCGGTCGAAGAGCGCTGCCCGGCCATCTGCCAGGGACGGTAATTGTCCGGACGGTTGAAGACCGTGTAGATCTTGACGATCGAATCTTTCAGGCTCTCCTCGATCAGGATCGGAGCCGGCTCCATGTTCTTCATGCAAAGTCCTTCGTCAGCCAGTTCAAACGATTCCCTCCTGATGGGAAGGGACAGACAGGGTCTTTCCCGTTTATTCAGGCCGTTCGGAATCGTTCTTCGGCGTCCCCGTTTCCTGGTTCGCTTCTTCTTGCGCGACCTGACACAGACGCTGTTTTTCGCGCTTGATGAGCCAGATATTGCGAATATACACCACCCAGCCGGTCAATTGCCCGATGAAAACGGCCAGACGTCCGAAATAAACCGCATAGACCAGCATCATGACCGTCCCAGCCAGGCTGATCCACCAGAACAGTTCCGGAATCACGCTGCGCTTGGCGCGCTCCGAGGCAATCCACTGGATCACGAAACGCCACGCGAAAAAGAGGTTGGCAAACAACCCCACACATTCCATCAGGATGATGTTGAAGCGCCCGATCTTGATCTGGAACCCGTCGCGGTGCAGCCGGACGTCGGTCCAGACGACATCCGGTCCCAGCTCTTTCGGCAACGGCAGGCGCCCGGACAGCGCCAGGTCCATGTGAGCATCCCCGAACAGCAACAGATCCAGTCCCTGATCGCCCGACACCATCGAAAGCCGCCATTTATCCGGCAGCCCGCCGGCGTTCAGGGCGGGCCGCAACAGAAACGGGCCGGAGTCTCCGATCCGCCCCTGCCAGCGTTCCCCGTCGCCCTTGCGAAACTGAACGGGGATCGAAAACAGATCGCTGCGCCCCGCGGAAGCCGGCCGGTCAATCTTCAGCGTTCCCTCATAGGTGGCGTCCTGTCGCTCCAACTCATAGGTGACCGAACAGGTGGTGACCTCTCCGCCCATTTTCTGAAACGACAGGGATCCGTACCACCGGTCACACTGCTTGTCGAGGACATTCCGGGTAGCCTGGGCGGCCAGTTGAGCCGGTTCCGGATCTTTACATCCGGTCAGGAAACCGGCGGCGAGCGTCACCACGCCGGTCAGAAGCAGAATGGAGGTTTTGCAAAGAGCGAAGTTGAAAATCGGCCAACGGTGCCGAGCGAGATCAGACATCATCACGTTCCACTCCGTACAGAATCAACCGCTGGCTGAGCCACCGGACCCCCAGCACGTCCTTCAACCCCCGCAGGGCGCGGTTGCCCAGCCCGTACTTGGTGATGCCCGCCCGGCGGCTGCGGTGGTGCGTGGGCACCTGCACCACCCGGCGGCCACACATGATGAACAGATTCCCCATGAAGCGATGCATCCCCTCGAAGTAGGGGAGCCCCTGGAGGCACTCGACCCGGAACGCCCGCAGCTGCGATCCCGTATCGCGGATGTCACTGGCGAGCATCCAGTTGCGGAACCGGTTGCCGATGCGCGACTGGAACTTCTTGAACCAGGTATCCTGCCGGTCGGCCCGGTAGGTCAGGCATGCGTCGGCGCCCTTCTCGACCTCGGCCAGGAGGGTCGGGATGTCGTGCGGGTCGTTCTGCATGTCGCCGTCTATCATGATGACGATGCGCCCGCGCACGCGCGACAGACCGGCCCAGAAACCGGTGCTCTGGCCGTAGTTTCGGTCCAGTTTGACGAGGCGCAGCGTACCGGGCCGTTTGGCTTTCTGGCGGTTGAGGGCGGCCCAGGTGCCGTCGGTCGAACCATCATCCACGGCCAGCACTTCATAAGGTCCCACGCCGTCGAGTACGCCACACAGTTCATCGAGCAGCGGCTCGACATTTTCCTCTTCATTCTTCATCGGAACCACGACGGAATAGACTGGATCAGTCATACGGGTGTTTTCGACTTTCTTGTACGATTTTTCCCGGCAGGAAACGAGAAACGCTCACACACGGTCTCAGTCCATGCCACACTGTTTGTAGATCTCGTTCACATAGCCCAGGAAATTCCGGTAATCCATGACCTGATCGAGCGTTTCCGCCGACAGGTGGGCCGCCGCTTCCGGATCGGCCAGGAGGTTCTCGCGCAGGGACCCCTCACCCGCCCAGGTCTTCATGGCGTTGCGCTGGACAATGGCGTAAGCGTCCTCGCGCGACAGCCCCTTGTCCACCAGCCGGAGCATGACGATCTGCGAGAAGAGCAGGCCGCGTGTCTTGTTCAGGTTGGCCTGCATCGCGTCGGGATAGACCAGCAGCCCGTCGAGGATGTTGGCCAGGCGGTTGAGCATGTAATGCAGGAGCGTCGTGGAATCGGGCAGAATGACCCGCTCGGCGGACGAGTGCGAGATGTCGCGCTCGTGCCAGAGCGCCACGTTTTCGAGCCCTGTCAAGAGGTTCCCGCGCAGCACGCGCGCCAGACCGGTCAGGTTCTCGCAGCCGATCGGGTTGCGCTTGTGAGGCATGGCCGACGAGCCCTTCTGTCCCTTGCGGAACGGCTCTTCCACCTCGCGGATGTCGGTGCGCTGCAGACCGCGGACTTCCGTGGCGATTTTTTCGATTGTCGTACCGGTGATGGTGATGGCGGAAAGATATTCGGCGTGGCGGTCGCGCTGGAGCACCTGCGTCGAGACGTTGGCGGACTCGAGGTTCAGCTGCTGACAGACGTAGCGTTCGATTTCCGGCCCCGTGTGAGCATAGGTCCCCACCGCGCCCGAGATCTTGCCCACGCGCACCGTCTCGCGCGCATCGAGCAGACGCCGGCGGTTGCGCAACATTTCCTGATGCCAGAGGAGAAATTTCAGCCCCAGGGTGATCGGTTCGGCGTGGATGCCGTGCGTGCGGCCGACCATGAGGGTCTCGCGATGCGCCACGGCCTGTTTGGCCAGAACTTCCAGCAACCGCTCGACTTTCTCCAGAATCAGGTCCATCGCCTCGACCATGCGCACGCTCTGGGCGGTGTCCACCACATCCGAGGAGGTCAGGCCCATATGGACGTAACGCGAACTGGGCCCGATGTTTTCGGCCAGATTGGTCGTGAAGGCGATGACATCGTGGTGGACGGTGGCCTCGATTTCCTCGATCCGCTCCACGTTGAAAGAGGCCTTGCGCTGGATTTCATCCAACGCATCCATCGGGATTTTACCCAGCCGGGCCCATGCCTCACAGGCCGCAATTTCCACATCGAGCCACTTCTGGAACTTGGTCTGTTCGCTCCACAGTCTGGTCATCTCGGGCATGCTATAGCGGCGAATCATGGATCAGCCCCCCTCTTGCGCATTCTGGTGTCAGATGGATGTAACACGATCCTTCCCGCCGCCGAACCGTCTGATTCGGTCCCACGGCCACAAGGTATTGCCCCCTAAATTAGCGGTTTTGGTGGGAATTGCAAGGGGAACCGGCAGGTGGCCGGTGAAAACTTCAAGGCTCGAGGTCGGTGTACTGGAAAACCTGCCGCAGCCGATGCCGGAAGAGCGTATCCACATACAGGGTGGTCTCAAGCGGCTTCTCGGCCTTCGGGTCTTTTTTCTTTTCCGTCTTCTTTTCCGCGGGTTTCGGCGGCTCGGAAGGCTTGGGCATGTGTTGCCGCCCGCCGATCTGCGTTTGTGTCTCCGTGACCCGCTCGAGCGGCCCGGTTCGGCCATCCTGAGGCACCTTGACCGTGATCGAGGAACGCCGCGAACCCTGAACCACCTTGAAACTCTCCGTCGAAGACGGAACAAAATTTTTGTAAATCACCTCGCAGTGAAGTTCCAGACAATCGGTATTCGCAAAATCCACCAATTGATCGAGCCGCGTGTAGCCGCTCAGCGCCTCCTCGGAGAGCCGAACCCCCCGCTTGAGCCACGCCTCCGACAAGGCCGTCGAACGCAATCCCCAGGTACTTCCCACCGCCCGGGGACGATCCGAACCGAAAACCTGGTCGGCGGGAGGCTCCAACGGGTCGCGAACCGGGATCACCGCCCGCAAAGCCTGTAAAATCTCGGGAGAAACCTTCCTGCCGTCCAATTCATAATACGGTTGCCCCTCCCGCGTGGTGGCCAGAATGGTCGAACCGGCGGAAGCGACGGGATGGCTTCCCTTGTCGTCGAACTTTTCACACCGCCGGACCTGATAAAGTTCCACCGCCGGCAGACCGCTGGGATAAACCTGCGTGACTTGAACCCGCGCCTCGAGTTCGACCCGAATCTGGATCGTCGTGGTCTTCTTTTCCTTATTGGCCGCCCGTGGGATGCTGGTCGTCTGAGTCCAGTCGCCCCGGGCGGACACGCCGTACACCTGACCGATCTTCGCAGGCGGTTCCAGATTGATGGAATAGGTCTCCCCGTCCGCGGCGGTTTCCGTTTGCGACGTGGTCGAAGAATCCGGTTTGGCGAGGAATCGGAGTGCCGGACGGACCGGCTCCGGCGGTACCGCAGCCTGGGACCAGCCCGCAACCAGAAACAAAACCGGGAGAAGAAAACGGGAGAAAGACAAATGCGACATGGGGTACAGGCACTTCCGGGGCTGGAACGTCATACATCCGAAAAGAATCGGAGTTCCCTCACTCGTACGACAACAAGACCTCCCGGACTTTTTCCGGATCGGGCGTGAGCAGGATCTTCTGGCGCAACTCCTTATCCTTGAAGCGCAACACGAGTTGGGCCAGCACTTTCAGGAATTCTCCGGCCTGCTTGTCCGAGGCGCAGAACATGGCCACGATATGCACCAAGTGGCCGTCGAGGGCGTCAAAATCAATGCCCCGGGTCGAACGGCCGATGGCGAGCACAAAATTGCGCACCGAGGGAATTTTGACATGGGGAAGCGCCAGACTGATGCCGATGCCGGTGGAAATCACCTTCTCCCGATTGATGATACTTTCGTACAATTCCTTCGGGTCGGTGACCTCCGGCCGTTTGGCCAGAGTGTCCACCAACGCCTGCAGGGCGCCTTCTTTCGTCATGCCGGTGATGTCCACGATGTCGGCTTCGCGGATCACTCTCTCGGTTATTTCCATCGTGTCAGTTCACTCCCGCGTACGAGACGGTCTGGCCCGGCGACGAATACGGAAAGGCACCACCCCTGCGGAGCGGCGCCCGAAACCCCTGCTGCCCAACTCTGAGAGTCCACTTCGGACAAGCGGAATGGAGAGCAAACCGACTCATTCATCCGCCAGAGTATGAACATTGATTTTACCTTGTTTGAACTCCTCGATCGTCACTTCCTCGAGGGTCCGGCCCGCCAGGGGAACCAGCGCCTTGTAGCCGCTCTGCAGGTCGCGCATGCGCCGCGCCATCGAGTTGACCAGCAGATACTTCCCCTTGCTTTCGCGCACATAGTTGCTGACATCGTGTTTCATAGAAACGCATCCTTTTTCCGGGTGGCCCCTGGGGAAAATTTCCCGTGGGGCGATTGAAACCCCGGGTGGCACACGAAACGCCACCCGGGACGGCCTTGTTTTCCCACAGATTGCAACCGGCTGAGCGGATCAACGCTCCTTTGCCCGGTCTCAACCCCGTTTTTTGTCGTCTTCCACTTCGAACTCGGCGTCCACGATGTCGTCGTCGCCTGCCGGAGCCGCCTGAGCCCCCGTCGCACCGGCGCCCCCGTGGCTGGGACCTTCACCCGCGCCCGGGCCGCCCGGCGTCGCCGTGGCCGACGCCTGTTTGTAGAGCACCTCGGAGATCTTGTGCGAGGCTTTGTTCAAGCTCTCCATCTTGGCTTTTATAACATCCACATCTTTACCTTCAAGAGCTTTTTTCAAACTCTCGATCTCGGCGCGGATCTTTTCCACATCCGAGGAACTCAGTTTGTCCTTGTATTCTTCGAGGGAACGCTCGACCGAATAGACCAGCGAGTCGGCATTGTTGCGCGTCGTGGTCTCTTCTTTGCGCTTGCGGTCCTCGTCCTCGTGATCCTTGGCGTCGTTGACCATCTTGTCAATTTCCTTGTCGTTCAGGCCCGACGAGGCTTCGATGCGGATCTTCTGTTCCTTGCCCGTGCCCTGGTCGCGCGCCGAGACGTGGACGATGCCGTTCGAGTCGATGTCGAACGTCACTTCGATCTGGGGCACGCCGCGCGGCGCCGGCGGAAGCCCCTCGAGGTTGAATTCGCCCAGGACCCGGTTGGCCGACGCGATGGCCCGCTCGCCCTGATAGACTTTGATGGTCACAGCGGGCTGATTGTCCGAAGCGGTCGAATAGACCCGCTTCTTCTGGGTCGGAATCGTCGTGTTACGCGGGATCAGCACGTCATAGACGTCGCCGAGCGTCTCGATCCCGAGCGACAGAGGCGTCACGTCGAGCAGCAGCACGTCGCTGACGTCGCCCGCCAGCACCCCGCCCTGAATCGCCGCGCCCACCGCCACCACCTCATCGGGGTTCACGCTGCGGTTCGGTTCCTTGTTGAAAATGCGCTTGACGAGTTGCTGGACGAGCGGGATACGGGTCGAGCCTCCGACCATGATGACCTCGTCAATTTCCGCCGCCGACAGACCCGCGTCGCGCAGCGCGTTGAGGCACGGCTGTGAGCAGCGCTCAACGAGCGGCCCCATGAGGCGCTCGAGCTGGGCACGGTTCATCTTGATGTTCAGGTGCTTGGGTCCCGAGGCGTCGGCCGTGATGAAGGGCAGGTTGATGTCCGTCTCCTGCGTGGTCGAAAGCTCGCACTTGGCCTTCTCCGCCGCCTCTTTCAGACGCTGAAGCGCCTGATGGTCCTTGCGCAGGTCAATGCCCTGATCCTTCTTGAACTCCTCGGCCAGATAGTCAATGATGATCTGGTCAATATTGTCGCCGCCCAGGTGGGTGTCGCCGTTGGTGCTCTTGACTTCGAAGACGCCATCGCCCAGTTCGAGGATCGAGATGTCGAACGTGCCGCCACCGAAATCGAAGACGGCGATCTTTTCGTCCTTCTTCTTGTCCAGACCGTAGGCCAGCGAGGCCGCCGTGGGCTCGTTGATGATCCGCAGCACTTCGAGGCCCGCGATGCGCCCGGCGTCCTTGGTGGCCTGACGCTGCGAGTCGTTGAAATAGGCCGGCACGGTGACGACGGCCTGGCTGATCTTCTCGCCCAGGTAATCCTCGGCGGTCTGCTTCATTTTCTGGAGAATACGGGCCGAGACTTCCGGCGGGGCAAAATGCTTGCCGTCAATGACCACGGCCGCGTCGCCATTCTGGGCACGCGCCATCTCGTACGGCACCATTTTCGACTCTTCCGGCACTTCCTCAAACTTGCGGCCCATGAAACGCTTGATGGAGAAGACGGTCCGCCGCGGGTTGGTGATAGCCTGACGCTTGGCCACCTGCCCCACGAGTTGTTCTCCCGAATCGGTGAACGCCACGACGGACGGGGTGGTGCGCGTGCCTTCGGCATTGGCAATCACCACCGGCTCGCCGCCTTCCATGATGGCCACACATGAATTCGTAGTTCCCAGATCTATTCCGATCACTTTTCCTGGCATTTTCAAGTCCTCTTTTCGCCTGATTAAGATAAGTTACAAGTTTTCAGTTGTGCTTTTTATCTATCTTCGATGGATCCGATAATTCCCTCACGGCGGATCCTGTTGCGTTCGTGTCTGGGAAAACACTCACCGGCGCAGCATTTGATGTTCTTCCGGTTTGTATTCAATTCGTGGGTTCCACTGTATTCCTGCGCCCCTGCCGGGGCGCTTTTATAAAATCTATTTAGAGCAAAACCCGCCCGGGGGAGAAGTTTGGATCTTTCCCCCGGGCGGGCCAGACTTGCGCCACCCTGGGTTGGTCCAAGGCGGGGGTGCGCACCTTTCCGGTCCGGCCCGATTTCCTCAGGCCAAACCGGAAAGAGCGCGGAAACTTCTTACATCATGCCACCCATGCCGCCCATGTCGGGGTGACCGTGGCCGCCAGCGGCTTTTTCAGCCTCGGGGATTTCCGTCACCAGACACTCGGTCGTCAGCAACATGCCCGACACCGACGCAGCGTTCTGCAGGGCGCTGCGCGTGACCTTGGTCGGGTCGATGATGCCGGCCTCGATCATGTCCACATACTCGCCCGTCGCGGCGTTGTAGCCCTTGTTACCCTTGGCCTCTTTGATCTTCTCGACGACAATGTTGCCCGCCGCGCCGGCGTTGTCGGCGATCGAACGAGCCGGCCAGGTCAGCGCCTTGCGGATGATGTCAATCCCGACGGTCTCATCGGCATCGGCACCCTGAAGGTCCTTAAGGGCCTTCTCGGAACGGATCAGCGCCACACCACCACCGGCGACGATCCCTTCCTCTACCGCCGCGCGCGTGGCGTGCAGGGCATCCTCGACGCGGGCCTTCTTTTCCTTCATTTCGACTTCGGTCGCGGCGCCCACCTTGATCACCGCCACGCCACCGGCCAGCTTGGCCAGGCGCTCCTGCAGCTTCTCGCGGTCGTAGTCCGAGGTGGTCTCTTCGATCTGCTGCTTCATCTGACCGATGCGGCCCGTGATGGCGTCCTTGCTGCCGGAGCCCTCGACGATCGTCGTGCTCTCCTTGTCGATCGTGACGCGCTTGGCCTGGCCGAGCATGTTCAGTTCGGTGTTCTCGAGCTTCATGCCGGCGTCTTCGCTGATGACGCGGCCACCCGTCAGGATGGCAATGTCCTCGAGCATGGCCTTGCGGCGGTCGCCGAAGCCCGGAGCCTTGATGGCGCACACGTTGAGCGTGCCGCGCAGACGGTTGACGACGAGCGTGGCCAGAGCCTCGCCTTCGACGTCTTCCGCGATAATGATGAGGGGACGGCCGGTCTGCACCACGCGCTCGAGAATGGGCAGCATGTCCTTCATCGAGGAGACTTTCTTCTCATAGATGAGGATGTAGGGCGACTCGAAAACCGCTTCCATCTTCTCGGGGTTGGTCACGAAATAGGGGGACAGATAACCCTTGTCGAACTGCATGCCTTCGACAACGCTCAACTCGGTTTCGATGCCCTTGGCCTCTTCCACCGTGATGACGCCATCCTTACCCACTTTGTCCATTGCGTCGGCGATGAGAGTCCCGATCACCGTGTCGTTGTTGGCCGAAATCGCGGCCACCTGAGCGATCTGGGCATGCTCGCGCGTGGGCTTGCTGGCCTTGGCCAGGCTCTCGATGATGGCCTCGACGGCCTTGTCAATGCCACGCTTGAGCGACATGGGGTTGGCGCCGGCGGCAATGTTGCGCACGCCTTC
>DAOPYU010000080.1:0-13481 GCA_035353095.1 Candidatus Sumerlaeota bacterium
AGAACGGGCATCTCCCGCCCAAACGGACAACCTGAAGAGGAAACAGGGACATGGAGAAGCCGATCCATTGTCAATTGTCCATTATCAATTATCCATTCCCCCTCATCCCTCCGGGGTTTCGGAGAGTCCCAGCGGGTCGCCTTCATGGGGGACGGTCGGGCGTTCCGGGCGGGTCGCGGCCACCAGCGCCTCGGTTTCCGCCTGGCGCGCGCGCATGACCGGGATGAGGGGGAGCAACAGGAAAGCCGACACGATCTGCGCGGCGATGGCCCAGTTCGCCACCGGGTACACCCCGCTCGTCTCCTGAATCCGCAGGGCGAAGAACGGCCCGATGAGACCACGCAGCCCGAACAGGAAGGTGTGGACGCTCATATAGACCGGCACCCGGCTGGGCACGGTGAAGAACGTGGCAATGAGGCGCCAGCTCAGGACGCCGCCCGCCAGCGCAATGCCCCAGATGACCGACCCGAGGCAGATAGACCAGTAGTGGCGGGCGTAGAAGAACAGCCCCATCCCCACCACGAACGACAGGCTGATGAGCGCGCGGTACAAGGCAATGTTGATCTTGTACAAGATACGTCCCCACATCCCCACGGCCAGAAGCTGCGCGGCCATGGTGGTGGCCGTCGTCGCCACCAGGATGGCGCGCGCGTCGTAACCCATCTGCTCGAGATGCAGCACGCGCATGGGCTGGAGGCTCAGCGTCGCGCTGCCGATGATGAACCAGACCACCTCGAGGTACACGAACGCGCGGTCGGTGAGCAGAACCTGAAAAAAGTCGCGGAAGATGCTGTGCCCGCTGACCGACTCGTCCACACGCCGGTGCGGTTCGGGCCACCCCAGATTGTACCACGAGCACCCCAGGCTGAGCAGCGAGAGCAGGCTCAGGAGGAAGACGAAATACTCCGTGCCGTATCCCAGCAGGATACCGGTGACGGTGGCCACGGCGGACGTGGTGCCGACCGAGATGGCCTGGAGCCGCCCCATGGCCCACCCGCGCACCGGCGCGGTGAAATTGGACCCGTACATCCCGCTGACCATGGGAACGCTCAGGGCGTTGACGCCCATTCCGAGCGCCATGAAGACCACGAAGAGCGGGCCGGTCGTCACCAGCGCCGCCGTAATGAACGCCAGACGCGACAGAACCTCGAAGAGGAAAATCAGGGCTTTCTTGCGATAACGGGCGGTCAGGGAGGTGGCGAAAACCGCCGTCAGGTGGCCGATGAACGGCGCGGCGGACAGGAGCCAGATGTACCGGATGTCCGAGATCCGGTAGTGGGTCATCGCGATGGTGAGGGTGAAGTCGAGCGCCAGGGCGGCGTAAATGCCCCGTCCGAACTCCCCGGCGCAGGCGCGGTTGAGCGTGAACCGCTCATGACGCCGCAGGGAGAGTTTTGAGGATCGGAACATCAGGGAACCGAGAAATTCCGCAGGGCGCGCCGTCCGTCAGAGCAGACCGAACTCAGGGGATGCGCGCCGTCACGATGCGCCGCGTGCGATAGGCGCAGTAGGATTGTATCTGATCGCTGAACGCGTAGAGTTTGTCGCCGTTGAGCGACTCGGGCAGAACGGTTTCGTTGGCCTCTTCGCCCGTGGGCCGTTTGTAGAGAATCTCGACGCGCGTTTCGGCCTCGATGGCGGCCAGGAGCAGTTTGCGCACGTCGTCCTCTGTAGTCGCCGGATTGGTCAGCGCCGCCATGGAGAGCGCCTTCGCCGGCGCTTTCTGGGACAGAAAATCGCGCATCTGGCGGCGGTACTTGTTGGCCACGGCGTTGAGTTTCTTCTTCAGGGCGTTCTCGAAAGCCTTCTCGAAACGCTTCGACATCAACTCGGTCGAGTGGTCAATGTTGATCTGGCCGTGAGTCGAGGGCCGCAACATATTGAGCAACGGCAGGCACTTGCCCTCGGTGATGTCTTCCCCCAGTTCCTCTTCCATGGTTCGCACAAAATTCAGAATGCCCATAAGGATGGCCAGGTCATTGGGTGTGAGCGCAAAACGCAGGCGCGCTTCGGCGGTCACATAAACATTCTGGCTGTCCACCGACGGCATGAACCCGAGCGTCTTGAGTTCCTGCGCCACGTGCTGCACGTCGGCGCTGCGGTTCAGCAGCAGCAGCCGGTCCCCCTTGACATCCTTGAGCCAGGGCACCAGCGCCTTGTTGTTACGCAGGTTCTCCTGCAGCACCGGATCGTCCACCAGAATGTAACCGCCCGCATACCCCACCACCAGCTCGCCATAGCGGTTGCTGCACTCGTTGATGAGGTGCCGCACCGTTTCGGGCAACCCGCTGGGGCAACCCTGCTGCAGGAAGGAAAGAATCTCGTCCCCCTTCAGCCCACGTTCCATGCCGGCGCGCACCGTGTCGTGCGTGATGGCCAGCGTGCTCATGACGTCAATATGGCGCACTTCGGAGAACTGGCAGAGCGTGGCGAACCGCTGGAGGTTCAGGTCGGGCGGTGCCACCACATCCAGGTTGGGCAGAACGGTGAAGTGGAACATGTCGTCGCGGAACGGCAGGGCAACATCGTCCAGGACCAGCAGACTGCGCACCGACCGGGTGTATTTGGCGGCCAGCAGCGAACGCCCCAGACTCGAGATCTGGAAATGGAAGTGGTAACTGTCGGGCAGATACGGACGGGGGTTGTAATTGAAATGCTGGTCAAACCGCTGGGCCGGACGGTCTTTCGCCGCCTTGCCGTTCTGCTCGGGACTGGTCTGGAACCGATTGCCCAGTTCCTCAAAGAGCGTCGTCTCGTGCAACCCGAGCGAGACCAGACCCATCCAGTAGAGATTTTCGCACAGCATGGACTCGATGACGAGGTAATTGATCCGGTTGAACTTGTCGAGCCGCCCCTTCCCCCCTCGGTGGGGGATGCGCACTTCGATCTGCGCCAAGAGACTCTCGATGAAACGCGGACCGTCAATCCACGTGTCGAAGGGGATGTTCGCCAGGTTTTCCAGCACCAGCCGACGCAGCTCGACAATATTGATCAGGCCGGTGGGCGGATGGTCGGAGTGGAGGCAATCGCCGTCAATGAATTCTTCGTTCCAGTCGTTTGTTTCGAGCCAGTGGCTGTAAACATCCAGAAAGAAAGCGCGCGAATCGGCCAACCGCTCGCGGAAGGAGGAACTGACTCCCCAGTTCTCATTGCCCACCGTGCCTTCCGGCACCAGATACTTCCGGGCGATGCAGTAATAGGCCAGGAATTGGACATACTTGAGCGTCTTGTTGTTGCTCAGACGCGCCAGGATCTTTTTCAGGTCGTTGCGCCCGATCCCGCCATTGCCCAACTGCCGCACCGTGTGGCGCTTGACGTATCCCACAAAAATCACGATGTCGCGCAGGAGCGCCGTACCCGCGTCCAGAATGCTTTTCGGCTGGTGCTGGGGCGTCACCTGACTGATCGTGTCCAGATCCTCGAGGCCGCGCAGGTCGCGCACGAAATGGTGCGTGATGATGTAATACAGATCGCGGGGGACCCGCAGCAGGTTGTCCAGTTTCGACGGGTTGTCGGTTTCCTGAAAGAGCAGGCCCGAGACGTTCAGAAGCCCTTCGATGGCATCCGAGCGATTGATCTCGGGCAGGCGCGAGTGCGCCATGTCGAGCAGGTCGCGATAGAGGCACACCCCGCGGCGCTGGAGCAGGAGATAGAGCATTTCCCGCTGGCCATCGGGCAGACGATCAATGTAGGCGCGCAGCTGGTCCGGATCCGTCAGAATCGAACGGATTTCGTGCATCAGGTGGTCGCGCTTGCTCGACAGCGTTTTCAGTCCCAATCCTTGCGTGGCGATCCGGTGGAGTTGTTCGAGCGGAATCTGGCGCAGGAGAGTCCCCAGGTGCCAGCGCCAGAAATGGGGCAATTCGATCAGGCGCAGGAACGGCTCGGGAATGCCATAAACGCGGGGCTTGCCCGGCAGTTCGTTCCACCGCTCCTCGAACAGAAGCGCATGGTGGGCCATCATCTCCACCACGTCCTTCATGCCGGTCCGGTTGCCGGTGAAGAAGCGCTTGCGCAACTCCTTCTCTTCCATGTTGCCCCCGTGGATGGCCAGGAACGACAGGAGATCGCGATGGACTTTCTCGAGTTTCTGAACGGCTGTCCGGAAATGCGACGCGTTCTGGAGCCGCGGGTAAAGATACTCGACCCACTGTTCATGGGTCGCGGACGGATCGATTTCCTCCTCCGCGCCCGCCTCGGCGTTGGCCGTGGCGGTCAGCCCCCAGAAGCGCAGAATCTCGCGCAGGGCTTCCATGTCCAGAGATCGCAGTACGCTCTTCAGTTTCATCCGGCGCTGATATCCTCATCCAGGATTTCACAGCCGCCCACGGCGCCTTCCAACAGATCGGCATCCACCGGTTGCGGCCCGTCATTGAGCGCAAATTCCGCCGGGCCGCAGATCTCGATTTCGTACCGGTACCCCTGTTCGGTCAGGAACAGTTGGCGCTTGGCGGCGAAATCCTGATCCTTGGTCTCGCGGGTCACCAGCGAATAGAAGAACGCCTGGTTCTCCCCCGACTTGGGCCGCAGGATGCGCCCGAGCCGCTGCGCTTCCTCCTGACGCGACCCGAAGGTGCCCGAGACCTGAATCACCACATTGGCGTCGGGCAGGTCAATGGCAAAGTTGGCCACCTTCGACACAATGAGCGACTTCTGGCGTCCCGCCCGAAAGTCCTCGTAGATCCGCTCACGATCCTTGTTGGGCGTCTTGCCCGTAATGATGGGCGAACCGAACCGCGCCTGAATCTCCTCGAGCTGGTCAATGTACTGCCCGATGATCAGCACGTGATCGTGGGCGTGGTGGTTCAGCAGCGTCTCGATCCACTCGAGTTTCGCCGGGTTCTCCGAGGCGATGCGGAACTTGGACTTCTGCGATGCAACGGCATAGGCCATGCGATCCGCGTCGGGCAGCGGCACCCGGATTTCCGTACAGAGCGCCTGGGCGATCCACCCCTGTTTCTCGAGCGTTTTCCACGGCACATCGTACCGCTTCGGCCCGATCAGGCTGAACACGTCATCCTCTTTGCCATCCTCGCGCACGAGCGTGGCCGTCAGGCCGAGCCGCCGCCGGGCCTGAAGCCCCGCCACCGCCCGGAACACCGGAGCCGGCAGCAGGTGGACTTCGTCGTAAATAATCAATCCCCAATTGCCCCGGTCGAAAAGGTCCATGTGGGTAAAGGTATCGGTGCGCTTCTTGCGGTAGGTCAGGATCTGATAGGTCGTCAGGGTCACCGGCTTGATTTCCTTCAGTTCGCCGGAATACTCCCCCACCTGGTCTTCCGTCAGGTCCGTCTTGTCGAGAATCTCGTCGCGCCACTGGCGAAGCGCCACAATATTGGTACAGACGATCAGCGTCTCCTGACCCACGCGGGTCATGGCGCCAATCCCGATCACCGTCTTGCCCGCCCCGCAGGGCAACACCAGCACCCCCGACCCGCCCGAGACCGACCCGCCCACGTGGTAGGCCGCGATCGCGGCTTCCTGATAGGGTCGCAGGCCGAACTCGTACCCTTCACGCGTGGTGGAACACAGCTGCACCCCGAGGAGCGTCCCATCCTCGTACCCGGCGAGGTCTTCAACCGGGAAACCGATCTTGATCAGGGCCAGTTTGACAGCCCCACGCTCTCCAGTCTTGATCTGAAGCGACTTACGGCTCAGACGCTTCTGAATCAGGGAGCGCAGCGTCTTGTTGGCGGCAATCTCGTTGATGAGGTTGGTATCGTCGGAGTGAAGCGCCAGATCCCCCGTTTCGGTCGAAACCAGTTGAATCCGGCCGTAACGCCCGATGTACTCGCGGATATCCACCAGCACATTCTGGGGGATTTCGTACTTGCTGTACGCCTGGAGCGTCTCGATGATGGCCGCCGCCATCAAGCCGGCGCTGGCCGCATTCCACAACGAAAGCGGCGTGATACGATAGGTATGGAAATGCTCGGGACTCTTGATCAGTTCCGCAAATCCAGACAACGCATCGCGGGCCACCTCAAAACAGGGGGAGTGCGTCTCGAGCAGAATACTGTTGTCCGACTGGACAATCATGGGACGCATCTGCATGTCTGCGGGATTAGGAGCATAGCACTGGGTCATAATCCGAAAACCTCCAGAATGCCATATTTTCCTGTCCCTGAAGCCCAGGACATGAAAACACGCATCCTAAAAGGGTACCGGAGGAAAATAAAAGAATCAAGCGCTATTTGAGCCGCCCAATGGCGTTTCTTTTCGGGAAAATTATCCTGAGACGGGCAAGCGTCTCGAAAGACCATCTAAAATATTGAAGAATAAAAAGTTACATGAGACAGCATCCACTTTCAGGCCTTCCGAAAAGGGGGAAAAATAAAACGGACCCGACAACCACGCTCCGGAAGAAATTCTTCCTGCGCCCCCCTCGGCACACCGGATTTCCGACCAGAAACCGTCCAGAAACCGGAACGATCAGGACCGGTCCTCACCAGCGAAAAGAGAGCGGTTCCAGTACAGAAAGATCCCCAGCGAAATCCAGGACAAAACCACCACCAGCCAGGCGGCCCCACTCAGCATTCCCCGAAGCCAGTGCCCCGGGGAAACGCCCCAGACCGGCAGCAACATCCCCCAGCCGATCAGGATACTCTGAAGCGCCGCTTTCGTTTTCCCCATCCAGTTGGCGCCCACAATCCGCCCCTGAACCCCGGCAGTGGCCCGTACCGCGCTCAGCAGCAGTTCCCGCGCCAGAAACAGGTGCGCCACCGCCCAGTCCACGCTGCCTGCCTGAGCCAGTTCATAAAACAACGTCAGGATCACGATCTTGTCCACCGCCGGGTCCAGATACAATCCCAACGGCGTACATTGTCCCCACCGCCGCGCCAGATAACCGTCGAAACAATCCGACACCATCCCGGCCACAAACAGACCGCAGGCCGCCACCGGAAATCCGGCGCGAGCCAACAGAATAATGCCCGGCAACGAAACAAGTCGCAGGAGTGTCAGAAGATTCGGAATATTGAAGATCGGAATCGGCCGTTCCATCCCGCCACTCTCCCGTCCAACCCAGAATGCGAGAGACACGCGCCCCTGTCGTGTGAGCGTAAGACCGCCGTCCCGCCCCGTCAAGCAATTCATCTCCCCCCTCCCAACGGTTTCGTTCCCCACTTTCTCGTCCATCCATCCTTTTTCAACCGTTTCCCCCCATCCCGGGAAACCGTCTTCCGGTTCCTTTTCACTTTTCATAGAAAACTCATGGAAAAATCAAACCCGGCCCTATAGGATGACAGACTCTGGCGGGCGCCGGGGAACAACCGGGAAGGAACGGACGGCAAGGTGCCAGGAGGCGGAAACTGCCGGACGAATTTAGAAATACTGGAGAAGGAATCGTGAAAGTAGCAAAATTTGGGGGATCTTCCGTTGCTTCGGCGGAACAAATCCGCAAGGTCGGACGCATTGTGGCGGACGATCCGGATCGGCGCATCGTTGTGGTTTCCGCGCCCGGCAAGCGTTTTCCGGGTGACACGAAGGTGACCGATATGCTGATCGGCATGGCCCAGGCTCGCCTGAGCGGAGAGTCGGGCGAACCGCAACTGACGGCCCTGATCGAACGTTACGCCAGTATCGCCCGCGATCTTGAACTGCCCGAAGCAACTCTGGAACCCATCTCGGCCGACCTGCGCCAGCGGATGAAATCGGACCATTCGAACACCGACCAGTATCTGGACAACCTGAAGGCGGCGGGTGAGGACAACTGCGCGCGGCTCTTCGCCCAGGCACTGCGGTCGGTTTTCAACCTCGATGCGCACTATGTTTCTCCCCGGGACGCCGGTTTGCTGATGAGCAGCGAATTTGGCAACGCGCAGGTGTTGCCCGAATCCTACCTGAACCTCGAATCGTTGGCCTCGCGCCCCGGTGTGACGGTTTTCCCCGGTTTCTTCGGCTACACCCGTGAGGGGCAGGTCGCCACCTTCCCCCGCGGCGGTTCCGATATCACCGGCTCCATTCTGGCGGCGGCGGTCAAGGCCGATCTTTATGAAAACTTCACCGATGTGGATTCGGTGTATGCGGCCGATCCCCGGATCGTGGAAAAACCCAACCCGATCGATATTCTGACGTACCATGAAATGCGCGAGTTGTCCTATGCGGGCTTCGGCGTCTTCCACGACGAAGCCATCATCCCCGCCGTCCAGGCCAACATCCCCATCTGTGTCAAGAACACCAACCGGCCCGAAGCGCCGGGCACCATGATCGTTCCGCATCGCGAACACAAAGCGGGAACGGTGACCGGAGTGGCGAGCAATGAGGGGTTCTGTTCGATCTTCGTCGAGAAATTCCTGATGAACCGCCAGGTGGGGTTCGGCCGCCGTCTCCTGCAGATACTGGAAGAGGAAAACCTGTCGTTTCAACATATGCCCACCGGCATTGACAACATCTCGGTGATCTTCCGCGAGCAGGGTTTCACCGCCGAAATGGAAACCCGCATCATCGCCCGTATCCGCGAGACGCTCGATCCGGATCAACTGAGCGTGGAACACGGCCTGGCGCTGGTCATGATCGTCGGCGAAGGGATGAACCACAGTGTGGGGATCGCCGGACGCGCCACAACCGCCCTGGCCCGGGCGGGCGTCAACATCGAGATGATCAACCAGGGCTCGTCGGAACTCAGCATGATGTTCGGCGTCAAGGCCCAGGACCGGGCCAAAGCGGTCCGCGCCCTGTACGAAGAACTGGGCCGCTGATTCGAAAACACATCGCTGGCCGCAGGCCGCCAGCAGACATACCCAGTGGGGAGTACGACCATGTTCGATATGAAAAAACTGCAGCAGATGCAGACCCAGATGCAGAATGAAATCACCAACATCCAGAAAGATCTGGACAACAAGACGGTGGAAGCGGCTTCGGGCGGCGGCGCCGTGCGAGTCGTCATGAACGGCAACCAGATGCTCAAGTCCATCAAGGTCTCGCCCGAGGCGGTGGATCCGGACGATCTGGAAATGCTCGAGGACCTGGTGCTGGCCGCCGTCAACTCGGCCGTCGAAAAGTCCCGCGAACTCAAACAGTCGGCCATGGGCAACATCGCCGGCGGCGTGCTGCCCCCCGGATTCAACCTGCCGTTCTGACGGGGGGAAGACGTCCCCGCAACGTCTCTCCTCGAAGAGGGGATGTTGTTGCGGCAGTCGTCTCCGGTTTCTGAATAGACACTCGGACGGTTTTCCACAAGGTGGAGGATTCGGTTCCCCATGCCGCAGATTTTCTCTTCCCCATCCCCCTCGGAACCGTCTCCCCGTTCCCTTCCCTGGTCGGCCGTTGGACAGGCCGGCATCTGGGTCGGGCTGGCGCTGGTTCTGGCCACGGCTTTTCACAGCGCCGCGCCGCCGGGACTGGCGGACCTGAATCGCCTGCATGGGTTCTGTCTGCTCACCGCCTGGTTTGCCCTGTGGCTGCCGTCGGCCAGTTGGCGCACCCTGACCCTGGCCGACCTGCTGGGCGGAGGGCTGATCGCCACGCTGGTGGGATGCTGCGCCCTGCAATGCCAGGATGGGAACGTGCGCGAAGCCTCCTACTACTGGCTGGTGCTGGCCCTCGACGGCACACTCCTGTTCTTTGCGACCAGCCGCCTGAACCCGCGTCCGGGCGGCCTGCCCATCTGGTTGCTGCTCAACTTTCTCGCAGTCGTCGCACCGCTTCTGGTGCGCAACGGCAACGCCTATGCCCCGCAGCAGGCCTTCGGGAATCTGATCTGGGTCGCCATCAGCACCTGGGTCCTGGGACTGATTTACTGGATACTCGGCCTGATCCTGGGCCGGAACCGAACCGCCAACCGCCTGGGACCGGTCATCTTGTGCCTGCTGGTATTGGCAGGGGCCTTCGGGATACGCCACCTGGGCCTGAGGGAATCCAGAGCCACCTCGCACCGACAAACCACCGCCACCGCCTTCTGGCAGAATATGGACGCAGTGGCTCTGGAGATCCTGCGTTCGGATGTCCTGATGGGGGGGGGACCGGGCGCGCTGAGCGCGGCCCTCGCCCGGCAGGAACTGGCGCTGTCCGGCGAAACCGGCGCCCACGCGGCCCCGACCAACATGCCCGCCACCAGTCCCAATGAGGACGACGAGAAAGCCGGGCCGGAACGGAAAGAAAACCAACCGTCACCGGAGAAAACGAAAGCGCCGGGATTTTTCGCGCTCCTGCGCCCGTGGAACACCGCCCCGGCGCAAGCCTGGAAAATGTATGTGGCGGAATGGGGCGCGGTGGGCACGGCGCTGGGATTGACCCTGGTCGCCCTGTTGCTCGCTCGCGCCGGTTTTGCCAGCCTGAGGGGGACCCCGGCGGTCCCGTCCGTTCAGATGGCGGCGTACCTGGGTCTGTGGCTCTGGCTGCTGGCCGAGGGCGCACAAGGACCGGCGCTGCGTCACCCCTATGGCTTCGTGCTCTTTTGCCTGTTCAGCGGCCTGTTGTGGGGCAATACCCGACGCGCCCTTCGGGCTCCGGAGGAAAGTACCCTCTTCGATCACTCGCGGCTGGTGCGTCGGCTGGTGCTGGGCGCAGGCGCCCTGGGCTGCCTGATCGGAGCGTTCCTGACCTGCCTGCCCTTGTGGGGGCTGCGGCGCGCGGAACGCATCACCGAGGAAAATCTGGCGCTGCCCAGTTCGGCCAGCACCCTGCGCTGGGCCGCCCGCCTGCACCCGTGGTCCGCCGACATCTGCCTGCTGCAGGCCCGGCAGAAAATCGCCCAGAACAGAATCGCCGGAAAACCGGATAACCTGGACCTGTTCGATGCGGAGAAATACCTGATCGAAGCGCTGGGACGCAACCCCTACCGCGACGACATCTACGCGACACAAGCCTCCCTGTATCAGGATGGGAAACAATCCTACAAGATGCTGCGGGCCATCACCGACGGCTTGCGCCACTGCCCCAATTCGCTCGCGCTGTCGCTCTGGGCCATCGAGTACGCCCAACTGGCCGGCAATGACGCCCTGCTGGAAATGGCCTGTCAGGACGCCATCCGCCTGTCGCCTCCCGGCAGCGCCACCCGTGTGCATCAGCTGGGACGCCTGGCCGCGTTCTACGAACGCAAGGGCAACACCACACGCGCCCTCAAGGTTGCCATCCAGCAGGTACAGGAAGCCCCGGGGAACCCGGACGCCCTGACCCGTATGCGCCGCCTGGCCGGACAGGTCCACGCCACCACCACCCCCTGATGCCCCCTTCCGTCTCTCCATGTTTCGTTTTCGAGATACTCAGAATCGAGTATCGCCCACAACGACACGGCCCTCATCCGCGCGTCAACCCTTTTAATTTTACGCGCGCGGCCCATATCTGAGTCTGTTTTCGAAAACCGCTACAAGATATGACCCTGAGAAGGGAAATCCGGCCGTTTTCCGCTCCCCAGCGACCTGCTCAGAAATGAAAAAGGGGGCGGCGTGTGCCTGCGCACACTCCGCCCCCACAAATCCTCAAACCCGCTTCGCCGTTTGTCAGAGTAGGTGAACCTAATCCACCAGGTGGGCACCCGCAACTCCGCTTATCATGAGTCTGCTTGGCAGACGAACGGCCACGGAGCAATATAAGGCATTGCCCTTACTAAAGTCATTGACTCACTACAATCTGACTAGACCAACGTTGCAGGCTTGAAGTTTCATTCCTTTTCAAGCCAGCGCTTTGGGGAAGTGGAACCCTCGTGAGGGACTCAACTTCCGCATGGCTTTTACTCTGCTTTGAATCTATCAGACCCCCGGCAGGAACGCAATAAAAAATGAACGGAACCCTGTAAAAATCGCATCATTCTACATCCCCCGGAATTCCGGTCCCGGTACGCCGAAGACATCGAGACCGCCCGTCGGCTCCCAAACCCCGTTGGATACATATTCCGTCCCGATTCATATTGGTTCTTGTATATTCCGACCGGAGAAACCCTTCCCGGAAATAAACGCGACCCGCATCCCCTCCCCTCCCGCCTTCGAGACCGAGTCAATTCAGGGACAAGCGGATTGCGCTCAGGGGGGAACCTGTCCCGGAATACGCGGGAGAACCCGTCGGGAAGCCCCCGAAAGTTATCGGAAGGCCCGCCGTTCTTTCTCCGGAACCATCGAAATATCCCGGTGTCCCTTAAAGTCTGCGTGAAAAGGACGCAGGGCGCTCTCTCCCCTTTTCACGAGGATGATTTTTGCAGAAGGAGACGGCATCGGGAACACCGAGCAGACGCCCGGCGCTCCCGATGCGGAGAAACTTCCTTTTTCACACCGGCTCGGAGCAAACAGAACAAGGGCCGCACGGACGCTGTTCCATCCGTGGGCCGGAGCAATCAAAGGGGAGACCGACAACAGGGTCAATGTACCGGAGCGGGTTGGACCATCGGGGTCCAGGGAACCGTGCGGGCGTCGTGCCAGAGGGCTTCGAGGCGGTAGTAGTCGCGTGCTTCAGCGCTGAAGAGGTGGACCACAAAATCGCCAAAGTCGAGCACGATCCACGAAACGCCGTCGCCGGGGGCGACATTGTCGGGCCGCACCCCCTGCTCGCGCATGTCCCGTTCGAGCCGGGCCGCCAGGGCCCGCAGGTGGGGGGAAGAGGTGGCGGTGGCCACCACGAAGTAGCTGGTAAAATTGCAGATACGGGCAACATCGAGAATGAGGATATTCTCGCCCTTCATGGAATCCAGAAAACGGGCGGCCTGAGCCACCGCTTCTGCGGTCGTGAGTTCGGTCTGTCTGGTCAATGGATCTCCTTTCCCTGTCCGCCTGCCGATACGGCCAGCGCGGGAGCCTGGGATGTATTTACACAATGCGACCGGGACGCCAACACTTCTTCCCGGCGCTTTTGCGCTTCCTGCAACGCCAGAAACGACTGGTATTGCAGGGGCCGCCCCTTCTGAAGCACATGGGCGGTCTTGCTGAAAATCGCGTCATCCACCGCCGCCTGAAGATCGCGGCGGGCCAGATCGCGCAGTTCTCCAACTCCCGCCCAGTGGCGGGTCAGGTCGGTGTAGTCGGCCAGAAACACAATCTTTTCCAGCAGCGACATCCCGACCGTGCCGGTCGGGTGGAGCGAAATGGCGCGCAACACCTCGGGCACGGGTACCCCAAACTCGCGACGGGCCACCGCGGCGCTCGCCAGCGCATGCCACACGGAGGTCTGATCTTCGTATTCGGCGGGGAAAGCGCCCAGATCCTCAATGATCCGCGCCCGCTGGCGGTCGAGGGATTCTTCCTTGGCGATGTCGTGGAACAGAACGGCGGTCAGGACTTCCGAGTCGTCCGCGCCCCACCGTTTGCTCAGGTGCAGGGCCCAGTGGGCCACCCCCCACGTGTGGGCTAAACGGTACGGACTCAGACGTTCGCGAAGGGCTTGGGTGATCGTGTCGAGGCGGGTTGGAGTCAACCAGTCGCGCATAGGCTCTCTCTCCATCTATATGACACCAAAACCTGCGCGGGAATGCAAGGAAAAAGGGAAGTTGCGCTTTGCATCGGGTGCATCCCCCGAATTCGTGAGAAGGTTCACTGAAATTTGAATAGTCTGGC
>DAOPYU010000081.1:0-13441 GCA_035353095.1 Candidatus Sumerlaeota bacterium
ATGGGGTATTTCTTGTAGCGCAGGCCGGTTCCTCCCCGGAAGGCCGAGCGGCGATAAACGAGGTCGTAGAGGAAACTCTCGACGGTGATCTCGCCCCCTTCGACCCAGTAGCGGCTCTTGAGCACGAAGGCCAGCCCCGGTTCGACCCGGCTCCACTGATCGTAGTTGATTTCCTTCTGCCCCAGATCGCGCTTGTGGGCTTCTTCGACAGACTGCTGGTTCTTCACCCGTTCGAAATCGCTGAGCATTTCCAGGTCTTTGTAGATGATATCGCGGAAGAAATTGGGGGTCAGACCTCCGTTGCGTCCGTCCACGGCCTCGAAATCCGGAATGGCGATTCGGGTCAGCTGCTGCCCACTGATGCCCTGAACGCTCACTCCCTTGATATCGTCGTCCTGGGCCAGAACGGATGGCGTATTCATTCCCGCGATCGCCAGAATCGCTCCGCAGATCGCCCACACCGAAATCATACGTTTACAATAGGGACTCATTTGATGATTACCTCACACACCTTCCTGAATTGAAGTATGGACTTCCGGTTACCCGCGTTCCCTTATCGCACAAGGGGTTCCCACGCGGGCGACTGATTGTTGCCCTCAAAGGTCAACTGATGCTGATTGCTGCCATCGGCGCGCATGATGTAGATCTGCGAGTCGCCCGTGCGGTTCGAGGCAAACGTCATGTGCAGGCCGTCGGGCGCCCACGAGGGATCTTCGTTGTTACCCTGATTCTGCGTCAGGCGTTTCAGGTCGCTGCCGTCGGGATTCATGGTGTAGATGTCTATGACTCCGCCGTTGCGGGAGACGAACGCGATGCGATCGCCCTTGGGCGACCAGGCGGGCGAGGTGTTGTAGTTGCCCTGGCGCGTCAGCTGGGCCACGTTGGACCCGTCAGCGTTCATGACATAGACCTGCGGATTGCCCGTGCGGCTCGAGTTGAAGGCGATGCGGTTGCCGTCTGGGCTCCAGCACGGCGAGGTGTCAATGCCCGCGGATTGCGTCAGGCGCTTGAGCGACTGGGTTTGGCCGCTGCGGTCCATGGTGTAAATCTCGTCATTTCCGTTCAGGCCCAGGGTCAGCGCGATGCGCTCGGATCGCGGGCACCAGGCGGCGGAGTAGTTCAGCCCCGGCCGGCGCGAGATGTACCACTCGTTGTTGGTGCCCAGCTGGAACCCCAGCAGGTCGGGATTCACATCCTTGTAGGCGGTGTAATAGATTTCGGTGCCGTTTTTCCCCCAGCACGGCGTGCTGGCGCCGCGGGTACCGGAAGAGATCTGTTTCTGGTTCTGCCCGTCGGCGTCCATGAGGAACACTTCCTTGTTCTTCAGTCCGCCGCGCTGCGAAACGAACAGGATGCGGGTGCGGGAGATGCCGATGGCGTCCTTGAAGACGAATTTGATGACATCCTCACTGACCTGGTGCGCCAGGGCGCGCGGGTCGGTGTTGCGGTAGCGCCGCCCGAAGGTTTTCGTGCCGTAGTTCATGTCGTACAGGAAGCACTCGGCCGTGTACATGTTGTTTTCGGTCCAGTAGCGTCCCTTGAGGACGAAATCGAGGCGTCCGCCGAGCATCTGCCACTCGCGCACGTTGATCTTGCTGTCGCGTTCGTCGCGCCGGTGCGTCTGATCAATCAATTGCTGATTGGGAATGCGTTCGAACTGGCCGAACCACTCCAGGTCGCGGTAGATGACGTCGCGCATGAACTCGGGGGGCGTCTGACCGCCGCTTTGCCCCTGGGGCACATCGAAGGTCGGGATCGCGATGCGCGTCTGCTCGGCCTGCCCGGCGCGTACGGTGTTCAATTCAACGTCTTTGCCGGGAGGGGGGGCTGGCGTGGCGGGCGGTGTCTGACCCGGGACTATACTGGACAACAGAGAAAAAACCAACAGGCACGGGAAGAGAGAACGCAGGAGGGAGAAACGGACAACGGACATCGCGTGCGGTTCCTTTCGAACGACAGTAAGGGGACGGCGCCCCGACGGGGCAGAGGAAACTTCCCCGTTCGGCCTCAAACCGAGGTCCATCCCATGGTATAGAATCGTCCTTTCGGGTTTTAGATGCAATTAAAATCCAACCCGGAAGGGAAACGGCGGCAAACCTCCCCCCCCGGCCGTTTTTCTGCTTGCAAATGCGCTTTTTTGCAGCGTAGAGTAGTTTTGCTTCGGTTCCGCCCGGAACTGAAGGTTATTGTTTTAGTCTCTTGCACGCCGCCCTCCCGGGTCCTCTCCGTCTCGTCGGGGGGGTGTTTTGCGGCCGGATTGCACAACCATTTCCGTGGGGAGACCCTCATCCTTCTGTGGCGGAATCGGGTGGATTTCTATGAGCGATCAGAATGCCTACAGTGTCCTGGGACTGCGCAAGGGCGCTTCCGAGGAAGACATCAAGCAGGCGTACGTCGAGTTGGTCAAAAAGTTCGACCCGGAAAAGCACACCGACAAGTTCATGGTGATCCAGGCGGCCTACGAGTCGCTGCGCGATCCGCGCAAGCGCGCCAAGGAAGACTTTCTGGTCCTCAACTACATTGCCGGGCGGTTCCTGTTCACCGAGGATGAGCGGACCGAAGACGCGGACGAAACCGTGGACCAGCGGGTTCAGGAATCCGAAAGTCAGTACGCCGCCACGCCCACGGACACCGAAGCCCGCAACCGGTATGTCAAGAATCTCATGCAGCGCAGTTTCAAGAAGGTGGGCAAGCGTCAGTGGGCCAAGGCCATCGAGGACTGGAAGCGTGTGCTGGAGTGCGACGCCGCCCACCAGCGCGCCAAAAACAACCTCCTGTTCTCCTACATCACCCTGGGTTACAGCTACGCCGACCACGACCTGATGCCCGAGGCCATCGAGTTGTGGGAAAAAGCCCTCCACATGAACGCCGATGACGACCAGTTGATCCACAACCTGGCCATCGCGTGCGAGAAAGCGGGCCGGATGGATCAGGCCAAGCGCTACTGGAGCGAGACTCTCAAGCGCTGGCAGGCTCGCATGGACGCCGACCCCGACGACCTTTACACGCGCAACTGCATCATCGAGGTGCGCCGCCACCACGGCGGCCAGATCGGCGAGGAAGGCCAGGGGCCCTCCTCGATCGAAGAGTTCGAAGAAATCCTCAAGATCAACCCGAACGACTTCGAAGCGCAGTACAAGATTGCCTCTGTGCTCATGGAGCAGAAGAAGTGGGCCGAGGCGAGCGTCATGCTCCACAAGATCATCGAGCAGTACCCGCGCAACATCGAGGTGCTCAACCTGCTCGGGTGGGCCAACATCAACTCCGGCCACATCGAGGAGGCGTTCCGGATCTGGACCCACAGTCTGGCGCTCGATCCGAAGAATTATTCCACCCGCGAGGCGATCATCAAGGGGCGCATGTCCATGGGGCGC
The DNA here is from genome assembly GCA_035353095.1 of Candidatus Sumerlaeota bacterium. GTDB lineage: Bacteria > Sumerlaeota > Sumerlaeia > UBA8349 > UBA8349 > DAOPYU01. The sequence continues at coordinate 3,375 of DAOPYU010000081.1, forward strand.
GTGTTCCGCAACAAGGGGATGCTGACGCAGTCGCTCGTTCACTTCAAGGCGCTTCTGCGGTTCATGCCCAACAGCGCCGAGGTCCACATGGAAATCGGCGAGACGTACCTGGCCAAGGGGGACAAGCGCTCGGCGGCGCTGGCCTTCAACAAGGTCATGGAGCTCGATCCCAAGAACAAGACGGCCCGTCAGCGGCTTTCCGACATGAAACTGCGCGGCTGAGCCTCCTGCAAGTTCCCGGACCCTCCCGTCCAACGCCCGGGGTCCTGAAAGTCACCGCCATGCCGAAACGCTTTGCCCGATACTTCGAAAACGAATTTCTTGTGGATGAACCGCGCGAGGAAGTGGTGGACGTGCAGGTCGGTCCCCGCGAGATGCGCGTGTGGGACTCCGAGCCCTCCCGGGAGGCCGAAACCGCCGGCGGAAAAAATCTGGACCTGGTTTCCGAAGTTTCCCTCCTCATGCGCGAGCACGACCGGCTGCAACGCCTCGCCGAAGAGTTGAAACTCCAGACCGGCGGATCGAGCAAGGAAGAACTGAAACGCTTTTTCCGCGCTTCGGTGACGTTGTTTGACAGTTTCGACCGCATCGCCCAGATGTCCGAAGCCCTGCCCCCCTCCGAAGAGGTCCTGAACTGGCTGAAAAGTGTTGCGGCTATTCAGACTCGGATGATAAGCTTATACGAGCGCCATGGCTTGCGCGCAATGGATCCGATTGGACAACCGGTAGATCTCGACTGTCACGAAGTGGTCGAGGTGGTTCACACCGACAGTGTTCCGGATGAAACAGTAGTGGAGGTGCGCCAGAAAGGTTACACCTTCGACGGCAATATCTTGCGCGATGCCCGTGTGGTGGTCGCCAAGAACGAAAGGACCTGAAAGACCTCATGGCACCGATTCTCGGTATTGACTTAGGCACAACCAACAGCGTCATGGCCTTCATGGACAAGAATGGCCCGGTCATTATCCCCAACAACCTGGGCGATCGGCTCACCCCGTCGGTGGTCGGCTTCACCAAATCGGGGGAAATCCTGGTGGGCAAGAAGGCCCGCCGCGGCGCCATCATGAACGTCGGACGGACCGTTTTCTCGGTCAAGCGTCACATGGGGACCGGCTGGCGCACCAAGATTGACGGCAAAGAGTACACGCCCCAGGAAATCTCGGCCATGATCCTCCAGAAGCTCAAACAGAGCGCCGAGGAGTATTTCGGCGAGGAGATCCATTCGGCCGTTATCACCGTGCCGGCCTACTTCACCGACGCCCAGCGTCAGGCCACCAAGGACTCGGGCGAAATCGCCGGCCTGAACGTCCGCCGTATCATTGACGAGCCGACCTCGGCCGCCATGGCCTATGGCCTCGACAAGGGCGAAGACCAGATCCTCCTGGTGTACGACCTGGGCGGGGGGACCTTCGACGTCTCGATCATCGAGATCATGTCGGGCGTGTTCCGCGTCATGGGCATCAACGGCAACACTCTGCTGGGCGGCGACGACTTCGACCAGCGGATCGTGCAGTACCTGATCGACGTTTTCATGAAAGCCGAAGGGGTTGATCTCTCGCAGGACCCCCTGGCCATGCAGCGCCTGCGCGAAGTGGCCGAAGAAGCCAAGATTGACCTGTCGGACGTGCGCGAAACGCATATCCTGTGCGAAGCCATCACAATGACCGACAAGGGGCCGCTGACGCTCGAGACCACGCTGACGCGCGAGAAGTTCGAAGACCTGATCCGCGACCTGGTCGAGAGCACCCGCCAGCCGATCAATCTGGCCCTCCAGGACGCCGCCCTGACGCCGGATCAGGTGGACACCGTCCTCATGGTGGGTGGATCCACCCGCATCCCGATGGTGCAGGAACTGGTCCGCGAGCACTTGAAAAAGAACCTCCAGCGCAACATTTCGCCCGAAGAAGTGGTGGCGATGGGCGCCGCCGTCCAGACCACCGTTCTCACCCCGCTGGGCCACGAGGTGGACAGCACGCTGGCCGCCCACTACGACCGCGAGAAGATGGTCGTGGTCCACATGACCCCCTTCGCGTTGGGTGTGGGGCTCGAGAACGACCAGATGGGCGTCATCATTGACCGCAACTCGACCTATCCCGTCGAGAAGAAGGACATTTTCACCACCACGCGCGACTTTCAGGAGGCCATCAGCTTCCCCATCTACGAAGGCGAGTCGCCGTTGGCTTCCGAAAACACGTTCCTCGACCTGTTGCGCATCGAGGGGATTACCCCGGCGCCCCGGGGTGTTCCCCGCATCGAGGTGACGTTCCGTCTGACGCCCGACCGGATCCTTGAGGCGCGCGCCGAAGACCTGGCCACCGGTCTGGAAAAGGTCATCGCCATCGAGGCCACGTCGGCCAAACTCGATGAAAAAGACAAGCAGCGCATGGTGGGTGAAGCCAAGGATCGTGTCGCCCAGATTCTCCAGAGCCACGTGGCCGACTCGATCGAGGATGAAGCGCGCGAGACGATTCGCCGCGCCGAAATGGCCATCAGTGCCAGTCCCGACCATCCCCAGGCGTTCCGTCTCACCGAGACCATCCACAACATCCGCCAGTCTCTCCAGAGCAACCGACTCGATGAGATCGAGGATTTGACGATGGAAGCCATGCGCCTTCTGGCTCAGGTGGAAGCGGCGGCGGTCAAATAAATCGTTCCCGTTGCCCGCAGTTCAGCCGGGTAACGGCGCCCGGCTGACAGGGCCGGAAAAGAGTGGGCCAGACGCCCGCATACAGGTTCTGTTACACGGGGACGCGCCCGTCCGTCGGAAATCTTCCCCACGGCGCGGCGCGTCTCTGATTGTTACGAACGAGTCAGAAGCCCGATTTCGGGAAGGGGGCGCCCCGCTCCGCTTTCCGAATTCCTACCATAACCAGAAGCGAAGACCTCCACGATGCGCTGTCCATTCTGCCGAACCGAAAACCGCGACGACCGCGATACCTGCTACAGCTGCGAGAAGGATCTCTCGACCTTGCGCGCTGTGGTCAACAAGGCCAAGAGTCACTTCAACCTCGGCCTCGAGTATGCCGAACGCGGACGCAACGAAGAGGCCATCGCCGAACTCCACCATGCGCTGGACCTCGACGCCTCGCACATCAACAGCCACGTCGTGCTGGGAACCCTCTACGCCAAGATGGGGGACCAGCCCCGGGCTGAAGAATACTGGAACCGCGCCCTGGCGCTCGATCCCCGACTCGAGAAGGCCCATCTTTATCTCGAGAAAATTCAGACCGCGCAGCGTGAACTGCCCATCATCAGCCGCCAGCGGAACCTGCTGAAGGCGCTGGGGGGCGCCCTGGCGCTGAGTCTGGTTTTCCTCATCTGGAAATTGCTGCCCAATCCCAGTTACCAGATGTATCAGGAAGCGCTTCAGGCGGCTCGCGACCACCAGCACGGCAAGGTGATTGCCGTCATCGAGGAAGAAAAAGCGCTACGCCCCAACAGCCGCTATGTTCCGGACCTGGAGGTGATCGAGAGCCTCATCATCGAGCGTGAGACCGGCAGCCTCCAATCCATCCGACAGGATGTGCAGGCTCGTAACTTCGACCAGGCCCGCACGCAACTCCGCTCGCTTCTGGAATGGCAACCCACTTCGTCCACACTTTCGCAGGCCATGAAATTGCACGAGCAGATCGAAAACGGGTATCAGGAGAGCCTGCTGGCCACCGCGGAAAAGCAACTGGCCGAAAACGCCCTGCGGGAAGCCCACCAGGCGGTTCAGGAACTCATCCAAATTGTTCCTTCCCCGGAACGGATGCAGCAGGCGCTCGACCTGGAACTCCGGATTCGCGAAACCGCCCGCAACCGCGTCACCGATGCCCTGGCCGCTTTCAAGGCGAACGAAATTGCGCAGTCGGACGCCCAGAACGCGCTGGACCTGTGCCGCGCCGTCGGACCCGACGGGAAGGAATCCCCCGAGGGCCGGACCCACGGGGAATTCCTTGAACAGGCCGACCGGCGCATCGTCGAAATCGTGACCGAACGTCTTCAGGCCGCGCGCAACGAACGCATCGAGAAAGTCTTGAAGAATTTCCAGGAAAACAGGGTCACCGCCCTGACCTGCTTCGAGGAACTCTATGCGCTCAAGAAAGAGTATCCCAGCGACGACCGAATCACCTCGCTGACCGCGCAACAAGCCGTCGTGACGGAAAAGAGCCTCACGGATGAATTCCAGAAGGCCCTCAAGGCCAACCGGTTTGACGCCGCCGCCACCGCGCTCGATTCCCTGAAACGCCTGCTCGAAGCGGCCGCGCCCGACCGGGCCGCTCAGGCTGTCGCCGCTTTCCAGAAAGACCTCGAAGACCACAAACCGCTGCCCAAGGATCAGCAGGCCATTGACGACCTGCGCGCCGCCTACAAAGCCAGGGACTACGCGAAGACCGTGGAACTGAGCCGTTCCGTCCTGCGCATGACCGACCTGGAACCGGACGACCTGGCGGCGCTCAAGGCCACCGCCCAGAAAGCCCATGAACAATTGGCCCGTCAGACCTGGGACTGGATGGTGGAGCGCACCGATCAATACAAGAATCTGAGCCTTGAGACTGCCGATGCCGAAAAGACCCTCGCCGATGCCCCGCAGGCCGCGCCGTACCTCCCGAAAAACAGCCAGGACAACCTGCTCTTCTTCACCGCCTGCGCCCACAAGGTGCTGGGCCAGACCGAACCGGCCATGCAGAACCTGGAACAACTCCTCAAGGACTATCCCAGGAGCGACGTTCGGGCTCAGGCCGACGCCCTGCTGAAAACCCTGCGCAATCCGCAGCCGGAACCGTCAAAGGACAATCCTTCCCGGTCCGCCCAGGAAAAAACGCAAGACACCGGGAACTGAGTGTCCCCGTTTCCGACGTTTCGACTGAGAGATCCCCGTCCGCCGAAGAAAGGCCGGACGGGGATCTTCTTTTGCCGGTACTTGAAAATTCGATCACCGAAAACAACTTTTCATTTTTTTTGAAGATCTCAGGGAACATTCTATTTCGGGGACTGTCTGTAGGGGAGAAACGGACCCACGGGTTCGTTTCCGGATCGCAAAACAATCGGGATGTGGCAGCCTGAGAACAGGGTATGTCCGGCTCGGAAACGGGACCGGAAAACCCCAAGGGGGAAGGCTTTACCCTGCGGGCCCCAGAAGCGGTTCCCGGAGGGACGAAAGGAGGTGACACCATGCTGATTCGAATCCTGTTGGGAATGAGCGCCGTCCTGCTGGCCCTGGGCACGTCGGGTTGTATTTTTATCTGCGATAAGTGATCGTCCTGTTTCTTCAAAGCGGCCATCCCCTTCCGGGTACCGGCTTATGCGCAAATTGATGAAAGGAGGTGGTTGGCATGTTTATTCGGCTTCTGCTGGGAATGAGCGCCGTCCTGTCGGTCCTGGCCACAGCGGGTTGCATGTACATCGGCAGTTAATCGAGAAAAGGGAGAGAGACCATGTTTATGAAGATTCTGTTGGAAGTGGGTCTCGTCCTGCTGGCGGTGGGCGCAGCGGGTTGCGTACTGATCAAGATCGGTTGAGGGACAGTTTCCGATCCACGGGTCTTCGGGCGAAAGGAGAGGACGTAATGTCCAGACGGATTCTCGCAGGGGTATGTATCGTCTTGCTGGCGCTGAGTGTGTCGGGATGCGCGGCGCTCAGTATCGGCGGCAGCACCCACACGCATCACTATGGCGACAAAGAAACGGACCAGAAGGTGGAAAATCTGACCAAACGGGTCGAGGCGCTCGAGAGCCGTCAGGCGGAGGGAACTTTGATCCCGCCGGCACAATGAGGTCCTTCTGCGGACGGAAAACCGGTCCGATAGGACCGAAAGAATGGAGGAGGAAACGCGACATGAAAAAATACATTGCGATGGGCGTGGCGCTGGCGCTGGCGGCGGCCCTGACAACGGGGTGCGCAGGTCTGAGCCTCTTCGAAAGCCACCACACGCACTACCACGACACGGAAGAAACCAAACAGAAGGTACAGGACTTGGAAAAACGGGTGGACCAGTTGGAAAAAGCCAACCCGGCCCCGGTCAAGTAAGGCGGGGCGGCCCGAAAGACCCCGCCCCTTCACGTCACGGAAACACGATCTTCCGAGGATTCCTCGCCCGGTGGTTCGTGTTTTTGTGTTTCAACCGCAGTTGAGAACAGAAATGAGTCTTTTGTCCATATTTTATCGGCTGAAAACTGTTTTGGCTCCCTCATCTTTGGGGTGAAGTCTTTTGAGCGCGCCAATCGGGAGATTGGCGCTCCCGGGAACAGCTTTTTCCCCCTGAAAATAGGCATTTCTGGGAGGGCGGGCGTCTCGCCCGCCTGAAAGGAAAGCCGGGGCTGGGATGTTCAACCGCGGTTTTCAGGTTAGAGTAATTGCCAGAAAGAACCTCATTATTCCGACTGTCGGTTTTGACGATCAGTCGTTCCGTCCCGGAGGGACGACTGAAAAGCCCGGGGGAACCGACAGCCGTCCCTCCGGGACGGGGAAAACGGGTGTTCCGGAACCCAGCGCTGAAGCGCTGGGCTATTGTCAGAAGTCCCTGACGGGACTTGGATCTGGAACACCTGACTCCGTGTCAGAATGAAGATTCTTTTGGGCAAGGGCTATAACTGCGCCAATCGGGAGATTGGCGGTCCCGGGAACCGCTTTCTCCTCCCATAAAAAGGGGCGTTTTATGGAGCGCGGACGTCCTCGCCCGCCTGAAAGAAAAACCGAACGACAGGCACTCAACGGCGGTTTTCGGGCTCAGGAGAATGCCGGAAATCTCAGCCCCAGACCAGGTACACGGTCGTGGCCAGGGCGAGGGCAATGCGGTAGTACCCGAACACCGCCATGTCGCGTTTCTGCAGGTAGGCCACCAGCCATTTGACGGACAGCGCCGCCGCGACGAATGACACGCCGAAGCCCAGCAGGGTGGGGCCCAGGTCGAAGGTGGCCAGCATTTCGCGCCCGTTTTTCAAACCTTCATAAACGGTGGCCGAACCGAGGGTGATCCCCCCCAGCAGGAAGCTGAACTCGACCGCCGCCGCCGTCGGCAGGCCCACCAGAAGCCCCCCGAGGATCGTGACCAGACTCCGGCTTGTACCGGGCCACAGCGCGATACATTGCATCAGCCCGATCAACAGGGCCTGCCGGGGCGTCATGGCTGCCAGCGCGTCGCCGGTCGCCGAGGAATCGGATTCTTCTCCCGGTTTCCATCGCCAGAGGACCAGCACGACGCCGCCCACGACCCAGGCCGCCACGATCGGCCACGGCCCGAAGAGCGCTTTCTTGATCGTCGAGTGAAGCGCGAACCCCACGACCGCCGCGGGCAGGAACGCCAGGACGACATTGATGCCGATGCGCCACCCCGCCTCGTCGCGTTGCAAGACCCCCCGGACGATCTGGGCAATCCGCTTCCAGAACAACCCGAGCACCGCCAGAATGGCCCCGGCCTGGATCATGATCGCGTAGGAATCCGAGGCGTTCTTGGCCGCTTCCGAGTCGGAAAGCCCGAGGAACCGTTCGGCCAGAAGCAGGTGGCCCGTCGAACTGACCGGCAGGTACTCGGTCACCCCCTCGATCACCCCCAGCACGACCGCGTCGAAGGAGGTGAGGGATGCTTTTGCCGGTTGGGATGCCGTTGTGGGATCGGCCTCCGCGGCGGCGTCCGATCCGCACAGGAAAAGAGTGGAAAACAGGGCCAGACCCACCCAACGCATAACACGATATTTCATCATCGTTATCTTCTTTCCGGCAGATCGCGAAAGCGCCGTTTTCTGTCCCGGCGCCCCTCCCCATTCCTTATCAATCCAGAACAAGGCACCAGCACGGTACCCCGGCCATGCGAGATTTTCAACCGCATTTCCCGGCAACACGGTTGATGCGACGAAAGATCGGAAGATCCAGAATGCTATCGGGATATGAAATTGAGACGGAGGGAACCGTTCAGATCTTCTCGGCTCGGGGTTTTCCGGGCCGGGATTTTTCGTAGGGGCGGGTTTCAAACCCGCCCCTGTGGATTCCGAGCCTCCCTTCTTTGGAAGGCGAGGGATGGTGGAAGGTTTGCCAATAAGGAAATATTGGGAAATATTTCTCTTGCCCGATTGTATCCCGTGGGATACAATCGGGCATGGTCGAGATTCGGCAGACGGATACCTACTCCAAATGGTTCGAGAGGGTTCGTGATCGTGAGACGCGAATACGGATCATTCTTCGTATCCGAAGATTGTCGCTGGGGAATCCGGGCGATGCACGACCGGTCGGGGAAGGTGTTTCGGAGTTGCGCCTGGATTATGGGCCCGGCTATCGGATCTATTTTGTACAGCGAGGGGAAACGCTGATTGTGTTGCTGGCGGGCGGGAATAAACGGACTCAGGTTCGCGATATTCGAAAAGCGCTGGAACTGGCTCGCAATCTGGAGGATTGAAACCATGGCAAAAACCAGAACAAAACATTGGGATGCGGCGGAATACCTGGAAAGTGAATCGGATATGGCCGCTTACCTGGAGGCGGCCTTTGAAGAAGGAGAGCCCGGATTGATTGTGACCGCCCTGGGAGACATTGCGCGAGCGCGCGGGATGGCCCAGATCGCGCGCGAAACCGGCCTGGGACGAGAGAGCCTGTACAAGGCGTTTTCTCCCGATGGAAACCCGGAGTTTTCCACGGTACTCAAGGTCGTCCGGGCGCTCGGGTTGCGTTTACGCACGGAGACCCGGTAACCCTTCCCCCACGGACACGGGGGATGTCGGGACCCCGAGACGTCTCGTCTTCCCGGTTCGGACGGGTTTCCCCAAACAAGAACCCTCCTCCAATTTCGAGAGATGTGCCCCCGGTCCGGTGAAACTCCGGATAATTCTTGACTCACGGCGGGCCGCCCCCTAAATTGACCGCTGAAAGTATCCCCGACCGGGATCGCACGTTGAATAAAGAATATGGAGAGATTTTTATGTTCAAAGGCTCTATTGTCGCCATCGTGACCCCCTGGAAGAACGGAAAACTGGACAAGGACGCCTTCGCCAAACTGATCGAATTCCAGATTGAAAACGGCACGTCGGCCATCGTGCCCTGTGGCACCACGGGCGAGTCGGCCACCATGGACTATCCCGAGCACCACGAGGTCGTCGCCTTCACCATCGAGCGCGTCAAGGGACGCGTGCCCGTCATCGCCGGCACCGGCTCGAACGCCACTTCCGAGGCCATCAGCCTGACGCGCAAGGCCAAGGAACTCGGCGCCGACGCCGCCCTCCTCCTCTCCCCCTACTACAACAAACCCATGCAGGAAGGCCTCTACCAGCACTACAAGAGTGTGGCCGAGGCTGTCGCCATCCCGCAGATTATTTACAACTGCCCGGGCCGCACCGGCAGCTCCGTCGCGCCCGACACCGTGGCCCGCCTGAGCAAGATCCCCAACATCGTCGCCCTCAAGGACGCCGTCGGCTCGATTGATTACACCAGCGAGGTCGCCTCGAAGTGCGACATCACGATCCTGTCGGGCAACGACTCGATGAACCTGCCGATCATCGCCCTCGGCGCCAAAGGATCCATCTCGGTGCTGGCCAACGTGGCCCCGCGCGCCTCGGCGGACCTGTGCCAGGCCGCCCTCGACCGCGACTGGGACAAGGCCCTGGCCCTGCACAAGAAATACTTCGAACTCTGTCAGACGCTCTTCGTCGAATCGAACCCGATCCCGGTCAAGGCCGCCCTCGAAATGATGGGCCTGATCGGCCCCGAACTCCGCCTGCCCCTGACCCCGATCGGAGAAGCCAACCGCGCCAAACTCCGCGCCGCGATGGAAAAGGTGGGGGTGCTGTAAGGGAAAAGACGAAGAAACGCGTGAGACAGGATAACGGGATCGCCGGGATAGGAAGAAGGTTTTTCCCCGGGGGATCCCGTTGTTTTTTTAATTGTCCTCTCGTTTTTCGATCACAACCGCGATTTTCGGGACTTCCAGATTTCGACCTGTTGTGTAACTTTCTCTTTCTTTACACACAACCTGTTCCACATCGACACGCAGTCTAAACCGCCTCGGGGGTCGGTTCAAACGAAATCGGGAATTATCTGGGAATTTCCTGGATGCAACAAGACCACAACCCCATTTCCGAATTTCCGAGCAGGTAAAG
>DAOPYU010000082.1:0-13440 GCA_035353095.1 Candidatus Sumerlaeota bacterium
GCCAATCAGGAGATTGGCGGTCCCGGGAACCGCTTTCTCCCATAAAAAATGGGCGTTTTATGGAGGGCGGGCGTCTCGCCCGCCTATGAGGTAGGCCGGGGCTGGGGCGCTTCAACTGCGTTTTTAGCGACTGATCGCTTTTGAAAACTGTTTTTCCAACTCAGTGTGAAGTGTTGAACCGTATTTCACACGAAGACACCAAGGCACGAAGTCTTTCTTCGAATCCCTCAGGAGTTGCCCGAATTCCCGTCCTTCCGGATGAACGCCTGCGCGGCATTCTCGATCCGGTCTTCGAGCTCCCGGACACGACGCTCGATATCCGAGAGCCCCGCGCCTTCCGGGATGCCCGATCCGGCGGCGACTACCGGTTCCGCGCTTCGGCGCACAAACCGCGCATACCCAAGCGCCAGCGTGATCACGAACGCCGCCGTCACGACCAGGAAGCGCGTGAAAGAGGTGTCCGTGGCGATGATCCAGCCCACGCCGTAGAGCATCGTGAAAACGCCCCCCAGCAACAGGCCGTTGCTGATCACGGGCAACTGGTCGGCGCGGATGAGCGAGACCGCCATGGCGAGCGTGGCAAACACGATCAGCAGGATGCTCGTCTGCCGCGCCCACGGTTTCCAGGCCGCCTCCCGGACATCAATCAGTTTGTTCCGCTCCCGCACGATCTCCTGAATCTGATCCCGGTCTTCTTTACTCAGTTGCTCCTGCGGCTTTGAATTCCAGATCTCTTTCTCGCGGCGTTCCAGGTCTCGAATCTGGTCATTGAACTGTTCGGGTGGCGGGTAAAAAGTGTATCCGCCCACTCCAATGAATGCGGTAAACATGAGTCCCAGAAAGATGGAAAAGATCAGCCGCAACCCGGTGTTCTGTTTCATGTCCGCCATGATAGCCTCCCTGCGGGAATTCGCTCATCAGTCTCTTGTCTAAACGGCATAGCAATCACCACGTCCACCGTGTCATGCCTCTTTTCCAAGGCATAGACCACAGATTCCCTTTGAGCGTATAAAGTTGAATTTCCTCCTGTGAGGCGAGAAAGTCAAGGAGAAGGAAAACTGAAGAATGAACATGAAGGGATGATTCCCCTTGCAAGAGCCAGGTAACGTACGGGAAAATCCAGCCGTCCACGAGCCCGCCGGCTACTCCCCGGATTCAGAATAGAGAAATGGTGACCGTCAAAAGTGAGAGGACAGATTATCCGGGTTGTTGAAGGAGAACAAATGCGATCATCGCTGAACTTTGTTCAACATTTCGCAAGGTATGAGAGATTGGTTCTGCTTTCCATACTTTGCTTGATTTCTTCCTGTGATCGCCGAGAGGAGGGTCACTCGGATAATGGTGGCCCTCTTGGGGTCGAGGATCTTGACATGTCCTATCCGGATATCAGATCAGAAATTGAAACACAAATTGGTCTGACTTTTCCAAAGGATTGTATATGGGTGGGATGTACATCCATGAGTATGCACGAACAGGCATATGCGATTGGGTTTCGGGCCCCCAAGGGGGAAGTAGAAAACATGTTTTCACCCTTGAAATGCGAGTGGAGTACTTCTCAACAGAATGTAACATTCCAAGCAGAATGGGTTAAGTGGTTGCGACCAGATTTAATTAAAACTTTCAGATCATGTATTACAAATTACCCAATTGAAGGGTCTGATTATCTTCAGGTTGTCTATGATAATTCGGTGGAGAGAGATGAAGAGACAACTGTATATATCGTGTGGAGTCGATAATAGTCTATTGTTGTTCAACATACTGTTTTCGGCGGCAAGACTGTGGTGAGGTGCTGAGGTGCTTCCGTTTTCCAGACACCCAAACAGATTGTACCTGTAAAGTCAGCCTTGGTTTTGCCCCGGATGAACCGGTGGTTCACCCCGGGCGTTTTCTGTCTGAATCCGGAGAGAGACCAGTTCCCGGACGGATGAATTGTCCCGTACCCGCCGTTTTCTTTTGACTCTGCCTTGCGTCCCTTCCTATCATACAGACCATCTCGCAGGGCTTCTCCGCAGCGCAGGCACACCGCGCGCCGGGTGCGCCTCAGGAAGAAACCGGACCGCACATGCGTCTTCTGCTCCTCACCGACGACTACCTGCCCCACCAGGGGGGGTCTCGCGTCTATTACCACCACCTGCTCGAAAGTCTGGACGGAGCCGAAGCGCATGTCCTGACCCGCCACCGCGCGGGAGACGCCGAACTCGACCGCACGTTCCCCTACCGGGTCTGGCGGTGCGATCTGGAGGAAGAGCCGCGTCTGCGTCCCCTGCGACTCCAGTTCCTCCCCGTCTATCTGAGCCTGCTGTGGCACGGCTGGCGCGTGGCGCGGCAGGTCCGGCCCGACCTTCTGGTGGCGGGGGAACTCGTCCCCACCGGGCCGGTGGCCGTTCTGCTCGGGTGGCTGCTGCGCTGCCCCCTCGTTGTGTTCACCCACGCCGAAGGGCCCTCGACGCTGGCCCGGACGCGCTACCAGTCGCGCCTGGCGCGCTGGGTCTGCCGGCGGGCGCAGTGGGTCATCGCCGCCTCCGAGAACGCCCGGCAGGGCCTGCGCGATCTGCTCGGGGTTCCGGACTGGAAGATCCAGATCCTCCTGCCCGCCGTCGGGGAAGAACACTTCGACGAACGCTACCGCGCCACGCCTTTTCCGGAGACACCCGATGCCGCGCCGGCCCCGGTCCGTCCCATCCGCCTCCTGAGCGTGGGACGGCTGATCCAGCGCAAAAACCATGCGGGCCTGTTACGGGCGCTTCCCGAGGTGTTGCGGCAGGTGCCTCTCCTGACCTGCACGATTGCCGGGGAGGGACCGGAACAGGAGAACCTGCTGCGGCTGCGCGCGGAACTGCGTCTCGAAGCGGTCGTGGAGTTCATCGGTCCCGTTTCCGGCGAGGCGCTCCTCGAACGGTACGCCCAGAGTGACTGTTTCGTCCTGGCCAACATAGACGATCCGGAGACGGGGGACACGGAGGGGTTCGGTATCGTGTTCGCCGAAGCGTCGGCCCACGGCCTCCCCGTCATCGGGGGCAACGCCGGGGGAACGGCGGAGTCCATCCTGGAGGGCCGGACCGGTCTGCGCGTGAACGGTCGCGACCCGGAGGCGCTGGCGACCGCTCTTGTGCAGGTCCTGACGAACCCCAACCGGGCGCGCTCACTCGGCCAGACGGGTCGCGATCACGCCCGGCAGCACTTCCGCTGGTCTCACCGCGCGCAAGCGTTCCGGGAACGACTCCAGACGGTGGTGGAAGAATACCGGGGATAGGGCCAGACATCATGTGCCACAACCGCACAAAACCAGAAAAGAATCCGAGAAATGCGATCCGTGAAAAAGCCCGAGAATAAAAAACCCCACCCGCCCCAGGCAGTCCCGTCATCGCCTGTCCCCCGGAAGCTGCGTCAGATCGGCTTTCTGGTTGTTGTCATCTTTCTGAGCCTGGTCAGTGTGGCCATCTGGGCCATGTGCAACAGTCAGGGCGCGCCGACCCTCGCTTTTGAAGTCGTGAATCGTTATCCGCACGACACGGCGGCCTACACCCAAGGGTTGCTCTATCATGAGGGGAAGTTCTACGAAAGCACAGGGCGCTACCGCCGTTCGACGCTCCGCGAGGTGGAGATCGAGACCGGCCGTGTGTTGCGGTCGCGCAAACTCGACGATCGGTATTTCGCCGAAGGACTGGCGCTCTACGACAACCGGCTTATCCAGTTGACCTGGCAATCCGGGGTCGGGTTCGCCTACCGGTTGGACACCTTCGAACCGATCGGGCAACCGTTCGAGTACGAAGGCGAAGGCTGGGGCCTCACGAACGATGGGAAACGTCTGATCTTCTCGGACGGCACGGACACCCTGCGTTTTCTGGACCCCGATTCCTACAAAGTCCTCGACACCCTCCACGTGACCGACGGAGGCAAACCGGTCCCCCTCCTCAATGAGTTAGAACTCGTCGAGGGGACACTCTACGCCAATGTCTGGCGGTCCAACCGGATCGCGCGCATCTCCCTCAGCACGGGCGCCGTCCAGTCGTGGCTGGACCTGACGTCCCTGACCGAGGAAGTGCACGAGCAAAACCCGGACGCAGAGGTACTGAATGGAATCGCCTGGGATGCGGCAGGCGGTCGCCTGTTCGTCACGGGCAAAAACTGGCCGACCGTCTTTGAAATCCGGGTCAAGAAATCCCGATAAAACCGCATGCCTGTCCCCAACGGGAGGGGATCAGTGCCCCACTCCGGCCTTGAACCACTGGATGGTTTTGTTGAGCGCGGCATCGAAATTGCCCGACGGCTTGAACCCGGCGGCGGTCAGTTTGTCCACCGAGGCCATCGAGTGTTTCACGTCCCCCGCCCGCACCGGCTTGTGCTCGATCTGCGAGCTGGACCCGGTCAATTCGATGATCTTCTGCGCCAGATCGTTCACCGTAATCCTGCGTCCGTACCCGACATTGTACACCCCGGTCAGATCCTCATGCTCGGCCAGAAAGGCGTTCGCCGCCACGACATCCTTGACATAGACAAAGTCGCGGGTCTGCTCGCCGTCCCCGAAAATCCCGAGCGGTTCGCCCTTCAGCGCCTTCTCGATAAAGATCGGGATCGCCGCCGCGTACTGGCTTTTCGGATCCTGGCGCGGGCCGAACACGTTGAAGTAGCGCATGCAGGCCGTCTTGAGCCGCCCTTCCTCGTGGAAAATCTTGCAGTAATGCTCCCCGTCGAGTTTGGTCACCGCGTAGGGGCTTTTCGGTTCCGGCGTCATCGTTTCGACCTTCGGCACCACGGGATTGTCCCCATAATTCGCGGAGGAACTGCTGAAGCAGAGTTTGCGGACCTTGGCGCGCGCCGCTTCCTCGAGCACCACCAGCAGGCCGATCGTGTTGATCTCGACGCACTCGATCGGCTTCGCCATGGACTCGGGCACACTGATCATCGCCGCCATGTGGAACACGTAGTCCACCCCCTGCATGGCGCGCCGGACCGCCTCGCGATCCGTGATGGACCCCTCGACAAACTCCACCGCGAAGTTTTCCAGGTTCCGCTTGTATCCGGTCCGCAGATTGTCCAGAACCCGCACCTCCGCGATCCCCTGGAAATGCTCGACAATATGACTCCCGATGAAACCGGCTCCCCCCGTCACCAGAACACGCATGTTTCCGTTCTTCCTTTCCATAATATCTCACACCCGCGCCGGCTTCCACCAACAGGCGCCACTGAACCTGATGCTATTCAGAAACAATCCGATTACTCGAACACCAGTTCGCCGAAACACTCCGGCCGATGGTAATCGGGCTGGGGCGCCTCGACCCGGTTCCAGCAGGCGTACTGAGGGTCGGTCTGCCCCCCGCACCGGTAAAAATTCGCCCGCCAGCGCGCGCCGCTCTCAGGCCGGACCTGCCGGCCCACAAACCGGCTCAGCGTATCAAAGGGCAACCGCGCCGCCACCCACCAGCGCTCATCCGCGGGCGATTCGTCCCGGCACGGTCCCGGTTCCGACGCGACCACCGTAAACTCCCGCGCCAACGCCTCCGAAATCCACGTCCGCTCCTGCCGGTTCGGGCCGAACTGCGCCAGAAAAGTCCCGCAGCAATTCATTTCAAGATTGAAATAGTCCGGACCGCTCTCTGGAACCGGAGACGCGAAGAACTCGACACAACTGTCGAGCCAGACTTCCCCGTTCAAATGCGTCGCGCGCGAGTACAGATGCCGGTCGAGGCAGTGGTACTGGAGATACAGCGCCGACTCATCGTACAGAACGCGCACTTTCGTTGCCTGTTTCAAACCATCCGCATACCAGGGATACTCCTCGATCTTCAGGACAACAGCCCATTCCCACGGCGTCCCTGCAACCTGACCCGTCAGAGGCACCGGCACAACGACACGCTTGGCCAGGTAACGTCGCATCCGTCTCTCCCCCTATTTGGCGATGATCCGCTGGACCATCGCGTTCAAGTCGCCTTCCTGTTCCGTAATGGACTCGACCAGCCGGAACTGCGTACGGCAGCGGTCCAGGTTGTGATTTTCCCGATGGATCTTGAAGTACTGATCGCCCATCAGGTAATCCGTCAGGAAACGCGTCCCGATAATCAGCGTGATCAGTTTCCCGGCAAACACCAGATGGTCAATCTCGGTATGATTCAGAAACCCGCCCGCGCTCGACAGATACCCCCGTACAAGCGACTCGAAACGGTCCTTCAGCATCACCACCTTCGAAAGATCCAGTTCGTCCTCCGCGGTGGCAGTCGTACTCGTGCGTACCATGTCCCCAAAGTCGTAGAGCGCCAGACCGGGCATCACCGTGTCCAGGTCAATGACACACACCCCTTCGCCCGTCTCTTCATCGAGCATGACGTTGTTGATCTTGGTGTCGTTGTGGGTGGTCCGCAGTGGAATCTCGCCCTTTGCGAACTTTTCCGGCAACACATCGAAAACCCAGGCGTGGTCCTCGAGGAAACGGATTTCGCCCGTGGCCTTGATGGCGCGGTTTTGGGAATCCGCCGCCAGGGCTTCCTTGAAGGCGGCCAGGCGTTTGGGCCCGTTGTGGAAATCCGGAATGGTGTCATAAAGGGGACCGCCGGGCAGGTCGGCCAGCATTTTCTGGAACTGGCCGAACGCCTTGGCGGCCTCGAACGCCTGCGACGTACTCGTCAGCGTGTCGTAGGTCAGGGCCTTCTCGATGAACACATAGACCCGCCAGTAATGGCCTTCCTTATCCTGATAATAACTCTGGTTGTCGAGCGTGGGCACCAGCGTCATGACACGGCGCGAGACATCGGACGAATAAAACGACTTCATCTTCTCGCGCACGTGTTCGGTCACCCGGCGGATATTTTCCATGAGCGCCGGAATATTCTTGAAGATGTTGTGGTTCAGGCGCTGCACGATATAACGGACCCGCGAGCCCCCCTGATTGACCACGGCGCAATAGGTGTCGTTGATATGACCGCTGCCATAGGGCTGCGCGCTGAGGAAATCGCCATAGATCCGGAAATTGGCGAGAATCGGCTTCAAATTCTGTCCCATGAGAAATCAGCTCCAGAGTTTCGTTGGATAGACACCCGAGGCCACCATCTGCCTCACACTTGCTTCCACGCGCGGTTTATCTTCCCGATAAGTCACCCCGAACCACTTGTCCGGCGTTTCCATGACGCGGACCTGCATCAATCCTGCATCAATCAGGCGACTCACCGCCACCGGAATAAAGAACTCCGCCTTGGGGTCCGTCCCCCGTTCCCTCAGGAATTCCCGGAAAAGCCGTTTCAATTCGGTGAAAAACAACGGCTGGAACCCCCAGAAATTCATAGACACAATTTCCCGGCCTGTCAACAGAATGTCCTGCCCGTTGTCACCGGGACACCGGGCCCCGGCCCCGTCGGGAACAATATTCGTCCGCTCCACCACCTGCCGCAACAACCGGTCAGCGCCATAAGAACAGACGCCGCGCGCCACATGCCCATGCTCCGAGAGCGTGTTGCACAGCGTGAACCCCACCATGGCGCAGTTCAGAAGCGACGAAGGATCGCTCGCCGCGAGGAACTCCCCAATCACCCGAAACGAATCCCGGCCATAGAAGTCGTCCGCATTGATCACCGCGAACGGTTCCCGAATGGCGTCACGCGCCGTCAGAATGGCATGGGCCGTCCCCCAGGGCTTGACACGTTCCGCCGGCGGCACAAACCCCTCCGTACAATCGTCCAGCCGCTGATACACACACTCGGTCTCGATCGCGCCCGCGAATTTTCCAATAATTCCCTCACGGAAAGCCGCCTCGAACTCCTCGCGGATAATGAAGACCACTTTCCCGAATCCCGCCCGGATCGCGTCGAAAATCGAGTACTCGATGATGGTTTCCCCACTCGGTCCCACCGGGTCAATCTGCTTCAGCCCGCCATACCGGCTGCCCATTCCAGCCGCCATGACCAAAAGTGTCGGTTTCATGCCTTTTCGTCTCTCCTTTTTCTGTAGAACGTCCTTCGCGGTCCCACAGAAGAGGACCGCGAAGGACTTCAATCATCCATATCATGCATCCGCTGGAATTCGCCGAATGCTCAGCCCATGAACTCGTTGCCAACCTTGCGCGCGCGAACCGGCTTGTCCAGGTTGATCCCCTTCGCCACGCCCACATGCACAAGGATATTCCACCCGGCCAGCAACTGCAAGAACGTATCGAAGCCCCAGACCTTCGGAATCCGGATTGTCGGGAAGAGCGTGTCCCCGCCCGAGATGGCAAATACCTTCATCCCCACGCCGTCGCACAGCACCTGTTTGAACTTCTCGGCTTCCTCGGCAAACGGGTCCACCACGATCACGACATCCTTCGGGTCCATGACTTCCTCGATGCCATGCACCGCGTAGGTTCCTTCGAGAAAGTCGCTCTTCTTGCGGGTGATCTCGTTGGTCTTGAGCGTCAACTCTTCCGCCACGCCGTTGTTGCGTCCGGCAAAGTAAATCGTCGGCGCATTGGCGATGGCCTGGACCATGTCGGCATCCAGATCCATCTCGAGCACTTCGCGCGCCGCGTCGGCCGCCTGTCCCAGATTGTCCGAGCACTTGCAACCGCCCGGTACCAGGTCGCACACCAGCGACTGATAAAACAGCGCCTGCTCGACCACGCTCTTGGTCGCGGCCACCGCATCTTCGCCGCCACACTTCAGAACAAACGTCTGCTTCGAAAGCGACTCGAGTTTCGTATTCTCGTTGGCGGTCAGGCCGTAACGCGCCTCGTGGCCCTGTCCCTTCAACTGCGTGTAGAGCGAGATCAGTTCCTTGGTCTGGCCGCTGTTGCTCGCGCCGAACACCACGTAATCCTTCAGATTGTACGCATGCGCCTGACGGGCGCCATCGGTCGCCGCCGACACGGACGACCCGGCCCGCATCAGTTCACACATCATGTTCTTGGCCGGGAAAATGCGGCTCGAACCCTCGCCCGTCAGAAACAGGCGACCCGCCTTCTTGATTTCCTCCACCACGGCTGCGCCCTGGCCGTACTTGAACCCGCGCATCACGCCGACGGTTTCCAGCATTTCCTTCACCAACGCGAAGTCTTTGAATTTCGGATCTGTCAAATTCATAAGAGCACCCTCCCTTTTATATTGATGACACACTCCATCCTGATACAACCCCACCCCCACGGCATCCTAATACAACCGGGTGTATTGCGGCAGCTCGCCCACCAGCGGCTTGAGGTAGGCCAGGCACGCCTCCGACACGAACATCCCGTCGGCGCTCAGAAACTCCGCCGGCATCGGCTTGGCCCGCACCGCCACGTCCGACAGAGCCGCCTCACCCAGCGACCACTTGTACGGGTCGTTCGACTCGCGCACGAGGCTGACCATCACGCCCGACCGGCCGCTCGCGGCCAGTTCCACCGCCCGCGCGCCACACGCATAGGCCTCCACCACATCCTGCTCGCTCGCCCGGTCCGCCGCGCACATCTGGAGCGACTCGGTCACCTGGAACTCCCCACGCCAGCCGAACGTCTGACTCACCAGACGGTGCAGCTGCATGGCCGCGCTCGCGCCCCCCATCGCGCCGAACTCGACATTCGCGAACTTGTCGGTCGTCTCGCTGGCGCTCACCGGGCGACCGTGTTTGTCCACGATCCCCTCGCCACACACAATACTCACCCACCCACACTGGTCGTACACTTCCTTCACGCGCTCCAAGAACCGGTCGCGCTCGAAGGGACGCTCGGGCATCAGGATAACGTGCGGCGCTTCGTCCTCACTGCGCTTGGCCAGAGCCGACGCCGCCGGCAACCATCCCGCCTCGCGCCCCACCGTCTGGAACACCACAAACTGATCCACCCGTTTCATATCGCGCGCCAGCACCCCCGCCTGCAACACCGACATCGCCACATACCGCGCCGCGCTCGCGAATCCCGGCGTGTGGTCCGTCCCGAACAGGTCGTTATCCACCGTCTTGGGAATCCCGATTCCGGTCAACTCGTAGCCCTTCTCGCGGCAATGCGCCTCGACCCGGTGGATCGTGTCCATCGTGTCATTCCCGCCGATCAGGAAGAAGTAACGGATCTGAAACTTCTTCAGCACTTCCAGAATCCGGGGGAAATCCTCTTCGCGCACCTTGTGACGGCAGCTGCCCAGAGCCGACCCCGGCGCCCGTTTCAACGCCTCGATCCGCGCCGCATCCTGCACGCCGAGATCCAGCAGTTTCTCTTCCATGAAACCCTGAATGCCATACTGCATGCCATAGACTTTTCCGCCCCCCGCCTGTTTCAGGCAGGCCTGCACAACCCCACACAGACTGGCATTGATCACACTCGTCGGACCGCCGCTCTGGCCAATGAGAACATTTCCCTTCATTCCTGACTCTCTCCTTTCACGCCTGACTCGCCGATTCCAGGCGACCCGCCCAGACCAGCAGATTCCGGAAGAACCGGGCATACCAGTTCCCGACTTCGACAAACCCGTCCCCGACCTGCGCGGTCACCCGCGCATCGCCCCAATCCACGAAACCACCCACCCAGTGGGGCGCCACATCCGTCGCCAGCGCCACCGTCCGCCCCAGGCCGTATTCTCCCACGACCAGCAGGGGAAATTCCTCGCGCGCGTCCAAGACCACCTCGCCCTCGGGCAAACGTCGGATCGCATACTCCTGCGCCTTCAGAACCACCTGCGCGTCTCTGCGCGGTTCAAAGAGGTTGAATCCGCCGATTCCCGGAGGCGTACCGAACGGCAGCCCGTCCACGATTTCATGATCGGCCACCCGGTTCACCAGACACAACTGACTGCAATTGTGACGATCATCTCTGTCACGCATTTCAACCGGCAGCGCCTCCGCCAGCGGGGTTTGCGGGTATTCCCCCAGACGCCCGTGGTAGCTCTCCCACCCGCCCAGCATCGCCAGACCGGCGCCCGCCCGCACACACTTCGCAACATGCTCCATGCAAGCCTGTGGAAAAAACGCAACCGGATAATCGCTCACCACATAAAGCGAGTAGGTCTGACGGGTAAAATCCGGACCCGGCTCTTCACCACTCGGCACATGATCGAAAGCCAGACCCGAGTGATTCATGATCCCGCACAAATACGCCGCAGCCGCGCCCGGATGGTCGTCCCCCAGATAGCAGATCCGTCCGTTCCCACTCACAACCCATCTCCCCCGTCGAACGAGTCCGGACCTCGTTCCCGCGCACCTCACGCACCGGCACGCGTCACGCGGTCCACAACCCGGCGCCTGTCAGAACAAATTCTCGTAAACACTCGGCGAATAAAACTGGAAGTGCATTTCGTGCAGATACTCGACCGGTCCCCCCTCGCGCATCTGCTCGACGATCAGGCCGATCTGTTTCTGGCTGGCAAACGCGGCTATCGCAGCCAACTTCTTCTGCAACATCTCGGGCGTCGCCCGCACCTTGATCTGCGGCGGCTCGACGAAATCGCTGTACGTGGCGTATTCGTACACCTCCGGCAGATTGGCCATCGGTTCTCCCAGCTCCGGCCAGATGGCCCCCTGCGCATGAAAGATCGAAATCAACATCTCGCGCGAAACCACTTGGTGATCGGGGTGCAAGTCCTTGCTCGTGGGAATGAAAATCCGCGTCGGCTTGACCTGACGCAACACCTGCGTGAAAGAGTTCTGAAGGCCGACATACCCTTCCACCACCCCGACGTCGTCCGGTCGAGCCAGCCGGCGGCCCGAATACTGCATCAGGCTGCCATCCGGAAAGCCCAGAAAATGCACCCGATCCGGTCCCAACCCCAGAAGCCGGCACGACTCCGCCGTTTCACGCTGGCGAATCTCGGCAATATTGAAACGTTCCTCGGCCGAGCAATACCCCATCGATCCATCGCTCGCCACGACAATATGCGCCTCAATTCCTTCGGCACACGCCGCCAGCACCGTCAAACCGGCGCCCAGAACGGTATCATCATCGTGAGGCGACAGAAAAAGCCAGCTCTCACTCTCCCCGTACCAATTTGGAAATACTTTCGACGCCTTCTCCGCGGCTACCACCTCATTGAAACTGCGGCGATAGAACCTGAGCCCATTCGGCATATCAGCCTCTCCCCTGAAGCCGTCCGGACAAAGAGCAACGCCGCGCAGTCCCAACTCGAGAATGCCACGAAACTCAATCCCTAGACGGTAATTTCACCCTCGCAAACTTTTTGCAGAATCAAGGCGCCCGCTCCAATGGACGGACTGCCCGTACCGAAAGCCGCCAACTCCAGTTGCACATTGCGACCGCGTACCGGCAACGAACGCAGCTGGATATGCTCGCGCAGAATATCGAGCACAATCTGACCGCCCTGCGCCAGGTTTCCCCCGATCACCAACCGCTCCGTGTCGAAAATGTTCACGATGTTCGCCAGCGTGCGGCCCAGCGGCGTACACAACCCCCGGATCAGGGTCAACGCCAGACGATCGCCTTCCGAAGCCGCCTGATAGATATGCCACAACTGCAGATTTTCCGAACGATTCTTGCACTTTGACACCAGAATCGAAGTCGAGTGGGACTTCAGGGCCGCGTGCGCCTGATCGAGCAAGGCGTCACTCGACACGAACACCTCCAGACACCCGACATTGCCACAGTGGCAGATCGGTCCATTATCGTCATAGGTGATGTGCCCCAGTTCCCCCGCGTTGCCCGTTCCGCCACGATACAGATTGCCGTCTATCACAATCCCCATGCGCAAACCGGGCCCCACGCTGAAATAGAGGAAATTCTCACTCCCTCGACCCTGGCCAAACCACAACTCCGCCAGAGTGGCCATCGCGACTTCGTTGTCCAGATAGACCGGCAACCCCATCCGCTTCGAGAGCATCGCCCCCAGGTCCACTTCGTGCCACTGCGGGAACGCCCGGCTGCTGTGGACGACTCCCTCGAAGGGATTCACCAGACCCGACATCCCCAGCCCGATCCCGACCACCCGTTGCGCCAGACCGTCGCGATTCGCCAGACACGCCTTGAAGGCTCCCTCGATCCGGTCCACCAGATCTTCCGGTTCGGTCTCGGAAGGCAGCACAAACTTTTCCTCCTCGAGGATGTTCGCGCGCAAATCCATCAGCACCACTTCCACCACCGAGGAGTAGGAAATCCCGACCCCACAGAGAACGTGGTGATTCTCCCGCAACGCCAGCAGGGTCGAACGGCGCCCGCCCGTGGACTCCTCCCGCCCGATCTCATGAATCAGATTGCTGGCTAACAACGCGTCACTCAGGCGGGTCACACGGCTCGGGGTAAAATTCAACACCCGGCCAATCCGCGTCCGCGAGATGGGCCCCTGACGACCGATCAAGGTCAGGACTTTCAAGGAATCGGTACTGAAGCTCACAGCAGCCTCCCGGGCCTGATTCAGGCCTGCAACAAAGTTAGAATCGAAGACAGACAATGTCAAGCGCTTTTTTTCTTGGTGAAAGAATCTTTTCCCTCACCTTTCCCCCCGCCATTCCCCGGGGAAAGCCCCCGGCCCAACACCGCCTTTTCAGGCGAAACCACCGAAAAAC
>DAOPYU010000083.1:0-13367 GCA_035353095.1 Candidatus Sumerlaeota bacterium
GCGGGCGTGGGGTCGCGGGGCAGTTCGGCCTTCCCCCCCGAGAGCCGCGCCACCAGCGCGTTCATGCGGCTCAGCCGCTGCAAGTCGTTGCCCGCGTGGACGCGCAGGCCCCGCCCCACGTCGTAGTGCAAGACCAGATCGTACGCGCCGAAGAGGTGCTGGGCCAGGTAGTCGGATAGCGTTTCGACATGGTAGCCGGCGGGGCGGGAGTCCGTGGCCGGGTCCGTCCGTCCCACGAAATCGGCGGTGTTGCCGTGGAGGGTAAAGAAACTCGATCCCCCGGCCAGGTAGGTTTCGCGCAGGTGCTGGACCCATTCGGGCTGCTGGACATCGGTCATGACGGGGATCCTTTTCCGAATCGGAATACAAGCCACAAAAACACAAACCCAAGAACCGCATTCCACACAGAACCGCTTTGAACCACGAAAGGCCCGAAACACACGAAAACCGAAAAAACTTGGATGTTCTTTTTTATATTTCAGTATATTACGGCTAAATCAGTGACTATTAGTTTTCGTGTCCTTCGTGTTTTTCGTGGTTCTATCGGTTGCGGTTTATTGGTCTGGTCGATCGGTTCTCTGTTTCGCCTCCCTCGCTTTTCAGAGATCCTGGCTCAGGAACCGGGGCGCGGCTTCCTGCTTGAAGACCGGCGCAACATCGAGATCGCGCAGCGCGTCCTCGGTGGCGGAGACCCCCGCGGCGATTCCGTCCACCTGCGCGCTGATGTCGCCCGAGTCGCGCGAGCTGATGGCCATCTCGCTGATGGCGCTCACCTTCTGCTCGATGCGGTCAATCTCGGCGCAGACGAGTTCGCGGTTCTCACGGGTCTTCTCATAGTTCTGGAGCCGCTGGTGCTGGGTTTCGTGTTTGTCCTCGAGCGCGCGGATCAGTTTCTCGCCCCGTTGTTCCGCCTTGGCCGCTTCAATCTGTTTCTCGGACTCGAGGATGGAGAGTTCGAGGTCCTTGCGATTGGTGGCGGCCAGGTAACGGTCGAGCGCGTCGAGGTTGTAGAGCAGTTTGAGAAACATCCACAGGAGCCGGTCGAGCGAATCGGAGTGAATTTCCTGCAGAGACCTGTCCGGGGACACGTCCGGTCCCTGGAGTTGGCGACTCAGGTTCTGCAGGTTCCGGCATCGGTTCTGGAGCGCGACGAACCGTTCCCAGGCGCTGCTGTTGATCGAACTGCGGATTTTCGCCAGCACCTGCGACTGGTCGGGCGCCAGCGCCACGGCGCTGCGGCGGGCGTCCATCGCCTTGCGGAACCGGGGGTTCGACGAAAGCATGCCGAGATAAAGCAGTTCCACCGCGCTGACGAGAGGCAGGAACACATCCGGCTGGCGCGACAGAAACGAGAAAAGAACCCCCGCCCCGAAGACCAGCAGGTTCCAGTGCCAGAGAAAGGCAGACTTGACATAGGAGAGAAAGGAGGCGTTTGCGGCCATGAGGAAATCAGTCCTTCCCTTCTTCCAGCGCGTCGAGGATGTCGCGGATATAAAACACCGTCTCCTGAAACGACGGCTGGCGCATCATTTCCTTGGCGGGACGGTCCGACGGCGAGATGCGGAACTGGTGGAGGATCGTACCGGGAGAATTGCTGAAAATATACACCCGGTCGCCCAGGTAAACCGCCTCGTTGACGTCGTGCGTGACAAAGAAAACCGTGGCCTCGACCTCACGCCAGAGCGAAACGAGGAGGTCCTGCATGTGCTGGCGCGTAACCGGATCGAGCGCGCCAAACGGTTCATCCATCAGAATCACATGGGGTTTGAGGATCAGCGTGCGGGCGATGGCAACGCGCTGGCGCATCCCGCCCGAGAGCTGATGTGGATACTTGCGGGAGTCCTTGACCGGGTCGAGCCCCACCTTGGCGATCCATTCCTTCGCGAGCGCATGGCGCTCGCGGGTCGAGACACCCCGGCACTCGAGCCCGAAGGCCACGTTGTCGAGCACTGTCCGGTTGTCGAAACAGGTGTAGTCCTGGAAGACCATCCCGCGGTCGGGGCCGGGTTCCCGAACCGGCTCGCCCTTCAGGAGCACCTCGCCCGAGGTCGGGGGGAACTGCGGCGCCAGACCGGCGATGAGACGCAAGATCGTGCTCTTGCCGCAACCGCTCGGCCCCAGCACGGCGATGAACTCGCCCACATCGAGCAGGTCCTCGACCACAAAAGTCACGTCGCGGATGGCCGTGAAGGCCCGGCTGGTCCCTTCATCGAACGTTTTCGTGACATTTCGGAATTCGACGATCGGGGCCGTACCCGGCCGGATCGGAATCTCCGGGAGATTGAGCAGGGAACAGGGCGGCGTACCGGGCAGAGCGTCCGAAAGTTTTGCCATCATCAATGTTCTCCCATCTGACGGTAGGGGAAAAACCAGCGCTGAACGGCGAGGATACCCCGGTCAATGCCGAAGGCCAGCAGGGCGATCAGGATCAGGGCCAGATAGATATGCTCGCGCGGTCCCTGCCGCTGGCTCTGATTGATGATGTATCCGATGCCGAACTTGGCATTGATAACCTCGGCCAGCATGATATAGCCGAAGGCGAGCCCAAAGAGCAGACGCAGGCTGTTGGTAACGCCTGGCATGGCCAGCGGCAACAGGACCTTGTAGAGCGGCTGAAACGCAAGAATCGGGAACCAGAGCAGAACGCCCAGCAGGAACCCGCTCCCCGTCACAATCGCCCCCCGCGTGCGCCAGGCGGCCATCATTTCCGCCCCGTCGTTGTCCACCGGCCGGGCCGAGAGGAAATAGTAGGCGCTCAGGAAAACCGCCGCATACCCCACGCCGGCCAGCAGGGCGCGCAGAAGGCCGGGCCGTGGCACAAACCGCGCCCCCAGCGTGTAGGCCGCGTCGAGGTAGTTGTTGGGCACCTCCTGGACCGCATTGACACTGTCGAAGAAAACGAACGCAACACAGGCCAGGAAAATGAACATGACCTTCTGGGTCTCCCCGATTCCAAACCAGATCAGCGTCAGGGGAATAAGCGCGGCGATGGGGATATTGCGCCCGAAAATAGAGAACGGTTTCAGAAAAGCATTGAGTCGCAGGAACGATCCGGCCGCCAGACCGAGCGGCACCCCGATGATCGCGGCCAGAAAGAACCCCCCGACCACGCGCCCCAGACTCCCCACGGCGGAACGGGACAGTTCCCGCTCGAACCAGAGCGAGTGGAACGACCGAAAGGTGTCCCCCAGAGAAGGCAGGGTGATGGGGTCCACAACCCGTTCTTCGGGCACGCCCACCGTAAGCAGGTGCCAGGTCACCAGCACCAGACCGATACACAGAAGAGAAGTTGCGGCGCTCTCAACGGGGCCGGGCTTGTCCCGGATGGTGATCCAGCGCCGGGCGTAGTCTTTCAGGGATTGAGATCTCATGGCGTTTTGAACTCCCGAGTCTGGCAAAAGAGTGGAAGACCGCTTTTCGGACCGTACTCGAACGGTTTGAATGCGGCCGGATTCCCGTAGGGTCTATTATTGCGAAGGCGCTTCTCCACACAATGAATTTCTGGTAAAAACTTTCATCTGAAAGTTCGTCCGGCGGATTCTTTCCCGGTTTCCCTCGAGCAGGCCCTCAAACTGGTAGGCCGGGAAATTGAACGGATGGGGCCGCTCCGCCACCTGCCGCCACCCCTCGCCGACCGGTTGCAGGGTCGGAAACACCTGCGTTTCCGGCGCCGCCTCCCGGATGTCAAACTGCGCCACATTCACCGTCACCACCTCCCACCGACTCCAGTCCGGAGTCACCAGCATCCCCCGCGCCTCGGACAGGTCCAGACGCCGCTCCGGCGCCGTCGAAGGCGGAACAAACCGGTTCACAAACTCCGTCGGATAACACAACCGGGCATACGGCGCCGCCCATCCAACAAAACTGCCCACCGAGACCGCGACCACTGCCACCCCGACGCCCCACCGCCAGGCCGGTTGTCCGCACCCCCCCACGGCCCACGCCGCCGCCAGCGCCAGAAAAGGAAGATACAGATGCAGCAGACGGGCATAGAGGACCATCCCATGGCCGAAATACCCCCAGGCCGCATGGAAGAGATAAACACCCAGCAGAGCGGCAAAGAACGTGCGGGGGACACGGGACAGACACGGCCAGACCCGAACCAGAAAAACAAAGCCACCGAGCAGCAGAACCCAGCCGATCGGCCCTTCCACCCGCCCCAGGTACCGGGGCAGAAAGACAAAGGCCTCCCCGTAGTCGCCCAAACTGATCAGACTCCCCACCTTCCGACAAAGCGCCAGGTATGAAGAAACACCATGAACCCGCCCGAGCGCCTCACGAGCCAGCAAATCCCCGATGACTTCCCACAGGAGGATCACCGCCCAGAACCCCCCCGAGAAAACAGCCGCTCCCAGCCAGCGCCGCCGAAAAGCCACCAGGACCACGAGTCCCAGAACCGGCACAAAAAGGTAATACCCCTGGTAGGCCGAGAAACTCAACCCGCACAGGATTCCGGCCAGTGCGCCCCCCCCCACGACAGGCGCCCGTCGCTGTTCCTCCCCGACCTTCAGGAGGACGCAGGCGGCCAGCAGGAGAAAAAGAAGGGACAGATCGTAGGGAAACAGGTGACGGACGTACACGTTGGCGTTACAGAGCAACGACCAGAGGATCAGGGCCAGAAGCGCCACCCCGCGCCGTCCCCGCGTCAGAAGCAGAGCCAGACGAAAGAAAACCCATGCGGAAAAAACCGTAAGGAGGACATTGAAAAGGGCCGGAAGATCGTGGAAGTGGGAAGAACGGAAATGCAGCGCCTCGGCATCGGGAATCGAAAAACCCAGACGGGCCATCTGAAAAAAGGCCGGTATCGTAAAGACCGCCACAAACGCCGGGCGCCCCCAGAAAGGATCGTACAGGTGCTCCAGGGCGCTCGCCCAGTCCCCCCACCTCAAGTCGCTGGCGGCCACGAGGGACTGCCAGTAAAGCCCCTCGTCTTTCAGAAACAGGTGTCCCCCCGAAAGGGCCAGCCCGGTTCGCCAGGCGATCAATGCAACCAGAACGCCCGCGACACTCCACGGAGAAGCCACCACACGCGAGCAGAAATTCAGAAACCGGGTACCATTCGACACAAGGATTCGTCTCCCGAAAAAACCGTCTCTCTCCGCGGGTTCCTTGCGGTTCCACACGGAGAGAGATAGTGGGTTCCTGATGAACCAGCCGGTGTTTTCAAAAATGAACCGGTGTGACCCGACTTCCATCACTCGGCGGATTCAAGCGGATAGACCTTGACCTCGACCCGGCGGTTCCGGGCGTGGTTCATGGGGTCGTTCTCATCCGCCGGACGCGCCCAGCCCAGACCCGCGGCGCTGAACTGTTTCGGGTCGAGCGTGGGATACTTCTTCACCAGCGCCTCCTTGACGGCATTGGCGCGGTTGGCGGAGAGTTCCTTGACCATGTTTTCGGGCACCTTGCCCTTCATGCTGGAGTCGGTGTGTCCCTCGATCACAATACGCGCGGCGCCGTACTGCGCGGCCAGTTTGGCGATCTCCTCGAGAACGAAATTCACGTTCGGGTCATAGAGGGACTCGACTTCCTTGCCCCCTTCCTTCTTGGTGACTTTCTTGTAAAGATCAAAGTCGTTCGGGAAGAAATGGATGGTGACCACCTTGGTGAGAATCTCATTGCTCTCGACCTGAATGCTCTGGACGGTCTTCGGGGTGAAGTTGACCGTGTACTCGTCCTTCGCGTTGGCGTACTTGGGTTCGCCGGCCAGTTTCTGGATGATGGAGAAGTCCATAACGGTGTCGAACACGGAAGGAGAGGTGATCTTGCCGATGTGACGGTAGAGATAATTGGCCGTGTTCCAGGTCCGCTCGAAGTTGGCGGGGTTGTTCTGATTGAGGAAGAACTCGCGGTTCTCGGCGTAGTTGGTCGAGTGGGCGTCGCCCAGCATGCCCAGGCAGTCGGGGGCGGGGATGTTGTACACCTTGGCCATGAGCGCGGCGGCTTCCTGCTTGCCCGCATCGGTCTTGATCGCTTCCATGCCGTCGAAGATCCCCCGGACGATCCCCTCGCAGATGTCGGGATGATCCTTGGCGAAGTCGGCGCGCGCGAACCAGACGTCTGCGATGAGCTTGTTGGCCGTGGCGGTCGAGACGAGCAGGTAGTTGCTGTCGGACTTGGTGAGGTTATAGATGTCGGGCGCCCAACTGACACAGGCGGCGATGGTTTTGTCGGCGTTGAAAGCCGCCGCGGCCTGGAAGGCGTCCTCGGTGTAGATAAAGTCCACATCCCCCGGCTGAACCCCGCCGTTGATGAGGGCATTGAGGACAAAGAACTGGCTCGGGGAGTTCTCCGCCAGAACGACTTTCTTCTTCTTGAGGTCGGCGACCGACGGCCGCTGGGGGTCCTTTGCGGCCGAACGGCGGATCACGATCCCGTCGCCGCCGTTGGACCAGTCAATCTGTTGAAAGATGCGGGGGCTGATACGGCTGTCCTTGCGCAGTTCCTCCATGAAAAGGGGAACCATGTCGAGCGTCCCCCAGCCAATGTGGATCTTGCCGGCGGCGTAGGCGTCACGCATCGTCACCGGGTTGTCAATCAGGACCAGTTCGACCTTGAAGTCCTGACCGCCCGGAGTTTTCCACAGGACACCGGGGTCCTTGCCCTTGTTCTGGAGAATGATGGGCGCCCAGCCGGCCCACACGTTCAGCGCAATCTTGACGGTACGGTCGGAAAGCGGCTCATAGTTGCTGACTCCACTGACGGGAGGCAGTTTCTCGGAGGCCTTGAAATTGTATTCCTTGACCGTGGTGGGGATGTTCGAGTCGGGCGCCTCGGTATCGCCCTTGGCGCCAGCCGGCGCCTTGGGAACGTCTCCGGCCTTCTTGAGGTCGTCCGCATTGATCGGGGCGCTCTGCTGCTGGGTCTGCTGATTCTGCCGACTCGCCCGCTTCGGGAAAATCTTCTCGCGCAGGCCATAGACAGTCAGGCCCGCCACCACCAGCAACAGGACGACATAGAAACTGGCCTTCGGGCCGCTTCGAATCGGTTCATCTACCATGGTCTCTTTCTCCTTCCGCCGCAATAAGTATGAAATTTCACACGATCACTTCGTCTCGGAATTCACCTCAGGGACGGGTGTCCCCCTCTTCTTATCCGCCCCGCGTCCTTCAGACTATCCGTTTCGGTCCGGCACCGCCATTACAATTGGGGCGGGCGTTTGTAACACCTCGATTTCTCAAGTTTCTGTCGCCCCTCCGGGGCTTGAACTTATTTGCGCTCTTTTCCGGGGGTTCCCTTCGGTCACCCCCGGCTACTCACGGTCGCCCCCTCCGGGGGCTGGAAATCTCAAGAAATTCGATTTTCTCGAATCCTTCATGTGAAGACTCAAAGTCAAGGTCGTAACAACGGGCCGTTACTTGGTCCCGATCTCTTTTTCGAATTCCTGCAGGGCGGCTTCCTGCTGCTGGGCGTCGGTTTTGCCAAGGGACTTGGCCTGGACCTCGACCCCGGCGGTCTCGGGGGTCTTCAGGCCCATGTCCACCTCAAACTGCTGGAGGATGTCCTCGGCCTGCGCGGCCTCGGCCCGGCGCTCGGCCTCGATTTCTTCGACTCCCTCACCCGAGAGGTCGGCGGTGACGCGGACCTTGGCGCGGTTCAGGTCTATTTTTTCCTGGATGATGTTCTCGAGTTCCCCAAAGTCGGTGGTGACGTCGAAGTTGAACCCCTGGGCGATCTTGGCCATTTCGGCTTCGGCGGAGCTCATCTTGAGTTCCGCGTCGTATTTCTGAATCTTGGCGCGAACCTCGGCGAGTTTCTTGGCCGAGTTCTGGATCTTGGTGAGGTAGTTCTGGTAGCTCTGGTCGTGCATTTTGAGCTGGGCCTGGTTCGAGGCCAGATCGTCCTGGGCGCGCTTGAGTTCGACGGCGAGTTTTCCGGCGACCTCGCGGTTGCCGGCCTGGAGGTGGCTCTTGACCTTGGCGGTGAGTTCCTGAATACGCGCTTCGTCGCCCCGAACCTGCCGCGTGACACGCTCGACCAGGGCGCGGTACTGCTCAAGCCCCTGGCGTCCCTCTTTCATCTGCTCGACGGCGTTGTCATACTCGAGCTGCATCTGAGCGATCGGATCGGCCTGCCAGAAGAGATTGGCGATTTTGTTCATTTGCGCGGCAAAGGCGCGCCAGAATTTCTGCAGGATCATGATGTTCCTCCTCGAGGAGATTCGCGGCCACGCCGCAGGACTCTCGCTGCATCGGAATTGAAATCCGTCCCTTTAACCGTTCCCGATCAAAAACGCCAGACGCCCGTCCCAACCATCCGGGTTATGCAATTCCCTGTCAGCCGGACTCATAGTAGTTCAAGACCTTTTGGTTATGCAAGAGAGAATGGAGAAGGGACAATGGATAATTGATCACGAGCCGTGCTTTCCCCCTGAAGCGGGAGAAAGAGAGGGAGGAAGTGAAACCGGCTGGCTCGGGTCAGGAGCCAGCCGGTTGTTGTCACGGGTTTTTCTGTTTCGGATGAGCCGCCGCCCGCTTTTCCGGGCCAGACGGATTCGGTCTTTGCCGAATCACGGCTTGGCCGGTTCCGGGTCGGCGGTCGGTTTGGGGTAGGCCGTGGGACGTTCGGTGGCCTTGATGAGTTTGGGTTTCGGCTGCTTCTGGCGTTCGGCGACATCCTGCAGGAGGACCTCGACGGCCTTCTCGATCTGGCGGTCCTTGCCCGAGGCCAGTTCGGTGGGCTGGGGCCAGACGACAAAGTTCGGCTCCGCGCCGTGAAGTTCCATGTCCTCCCCGTCCCGGGCCGTATAGAATCCGATGTTGGGGACACGGAAACCGCCGACGTCCATGATGTTCCACTCCTGCGTACCGATGACCGCGCCGTGGGTCTTGACACCGACGAGTTTGCCGCGATTGAGATTCTTGATGGCATGGCAGAAAATTTCGGCATTGCTGCCGCTGTTCTGGTTGCAAAGCACCACAACGGGTTTGCGCATCCAGAGGACCCCGGGGTAGGCCTGGAGGTAACCGGCCTCGGTGTCGTTGCGGCGGCGGGTGTAGGCGTGGTGCGGCGGGCAGAGCATCTGGAGGAGTTTGTCGGCCACATACCCGCCGGGGTTGTTCCGCACGTCTATGACCAGCCCCTGTTTGTTGACGGTCTTTTCATAGACTTCGCGCTCGAAGCGGACCAGGTCGTCGCCGGACATGGCGTTGATGTGCAGGTAGCCAAGCGCGCCATTGCTGAGTTTGTCAATGGTCTTCTCGTTGTCGCGAATCCATTTGTCCTTGACGAGGTCGCGGGCGGCGCCATACGCGATGGGTCGAATGACCACTTCGCGTTTTCGCGGGGGCTTCTTTTCCGAGGATTCGTCCTTCTTATCGGACGCCGTACCGGTTGTGGGCGCATCCTTCGAGGAAAGGACGGTGAGCCGGATATCGCGATTGAGCGTACCGTTGAGCAGGGTGTAGGGGTCCATCCCCTCGGTGAGTTCGACCCCGTCAATGTGGGTGATACGGTCACCCGGGACGATCTTGATGGTTTCCTTGTCGGCAGGCCCCTTGGGCAGAATGTCGCGCACGAGCAGACCGGCGGCGGTGTCGGTATCGTCAAAACGCACGCCGAGGTGGGCGGTCTGTTCGTTCCAGGCCTGACCGGGATTCCATTCCTGAGCCCGGGGACTGAAGCCGAGGTGCGAGGCGTTCAGTTCGCCCAGCATGAGTTCCATGACGCGGGCAAACCCGGCGATTTCCACGGAGCGGGCGGCCTGGTCTTCGTATTTTTTGTAAATGGCTTCCCAGTCGCGGTTGCCAAACCGTCCGTCGTAGTAGAAGTCGCGGATGAAACGCCAGCCGATTCCGAACGCGACGCGGTACTTTTCGGTCAGGTTGATTTCATTCTGGATCTCAAAGGGGAAGGATGTCTGTTGATTGCCCTTGATGCGGGCGGGAACCCCATTTTCGAGCCAGACGATCTGGTCTTCGGCCTGAAGCCAGGTGACGTTGCTTCCCTGGTTCGGGACGATGAAGCGGGGCGGCGACTTGAACTCGGGCAGGTCGAAGGCGTAGAGCCCGGGCCGCCCGTCCACCGTCCCGGTGAAAGCCAGGGCCTTGGAGTTGGGCGCCCAGAAGAGTTCGCCGATATTGCCGTTGATCGCCCGGCGCTGAATGCGCTCGTGGAGGGTTTCGAATTCGATCTTGATCTCCTTGACCCCCTCGGCCGGCTTTGCCTCGTTCTTTTTGTCGCCGTTCGGGCCGTCCTTCTTGGCCTCGTCCTTCTTCGGCTCGTCCTTTTTGGGGGACTCGTCTTTTTTCGGTTCCTCTTTCTTCGGTTCGTCCTTTTTGGGGTCGGGTTCGCCGGGTTTTTCTTCGGCGGTCATGAACAAACGGGTGTTCGGCTTCTTCTGGGCGTCATCGGGTTTCGCGTCCTGGGGCTTGGCCGGTTCCGGTTCTTTCTTTTGCTCTTCCCCCTCTTTCTTCGGCTCTTCTTTTTTGGGCTCTTCTTTCTTCGGACGCGCCTTGGCGATGAGTTCGCGCGCTTCCTTGATCTTGCGGGCCCGCGCATCGGTGTTTTCCTCTTCCTCATGCTCACTGAGCCAGACGTAGCAGAGTTCGGCCCGGTGTTCATTGGACTGGTTCACAAACGCGATGACCTTGCCGTCGGGCGACCAGGCCGGTTTCCCCTCGAAATAGGGGAAACGGGACAGATTGTAGGGGGGCTGGTCGGACTGGGCCACGGAACAAATGAACACATCGCGGTCAAAGTCCTGGTTTTCCTGGGAGTAGGCCAACCACTTGGAATCGGGCGACCAGTCGTATTCGACAGGGCTGGGCGAGGCGATGCGGCGGTAGGCGTTCTCTCCGTTGACATCGGCAATCCAGAGATCCCCCGCGCCGCAGAGGTAGGCGATCTTCTTACCGTCGGGACTGATCGACAAATTGCCGTTGACCAGGCCGTGTTGGGTGATCTGGTCCACGGAGAATTCGGTGTTTTCCCACCAGGCCTTGCCGGCGTCCTTGCGTTTGGCGACACAGAGGTTGCGGCCGTGTCCGTCATCCCGGATGAACAGGATGGTGTTGTTGTCGGGCGTGAACAGGGGTTCGCGTTCTTCGGCGGCGGTCCGGGTGATCTGGTGGGGTTCGCGCAGGACGGTATCCATGACCCACAGGTCGTTGTCGGCGACGAGGGCAATTTCAAGCCCGTCTTTGGTGAACCCGGCGGCCGCGGCCTGGTTGACCCGGTGGCGCTCCGTGTTGGAACGGAGGCTGTCGGCCTCGTTCCAGATGTCAATGCGTTTGGGCTCCTTGTCCTTGCCCGGACGGAAGACGTAGAAGTCGAAGAGGCGGCGGAAAACGAGGGTCGAGCCATCCTGAGACAGGGTGGGGAACAACACGGCGTCATCGTCGTAGAAGGTCAGTTGTTTTTCTTCGCCCGATTTCAGGTCATGCTGCCAGAGGTTGAAATTACCCGACTCCTGACCGACATAATAGAAACCTTCCCCATTGGGCATCCAGAGGGGGTAACGGCGTTCGACTTCGCTCTCGGGGTGAACCCAGGTGAATTGCTTCGACTCGAGATCATAGATCCAGATCTGACTGGCGCGGGCGCCGGTGTACCCCTTGCGGTAGGGCGAGGAGCCTTCGCGGGTGAAGAGGACGCGCTTGCCGTCGGGTGAAATCATCCCTTCGGAGGCATAGCTGTCGAAAAGGAGTTGCTGGCGTTTGTTGGCCTGACGGTTGACGCGGTAAAAACGGGTGGGTTCGAGGTCGGAATGGTCGCGGACGGCCGTGGTGAGAAGACTCTTGCCGTCGGGGTACCAGCCCAGGAGCGAATTTCCCTCACTGTGGTAGGTCAGTTGCTCGGGAATCCCCCCCTCGGCGGGCATGACATAGACCTGCCAGGAGCCGTCCTCGCGCTTGCTGGTGAAGGCGATTTCCTTACCATTGGGCGAGAAACTGGGCTGCCGCTCATAGGCCGGGTGCCGGGTAAGCTGCCGGGCCATGCCGCCCGAGGAGGGAACGGACCAGATGTCGCCCTTCCAGGAAAAAACGAGGGTCTTGCCGTCGGGGGACAGAGACGGGTCGGCAGCCAGTTGGATACTTTCGCGTTTGCGGTCGGCGGCGGATGCCGGGGACACGTTAAAAGCAACAAGAGTGATGGCCAGAATCAATGACGTGACCAGAAAACGAACTGCATGCGACATGGGTGGAACGCTCCTTCGGTGGGGTAGTGGGTGGACTGAGTGGATGAGAAGACAGCGGCCCGGGTGGTCCACAGGTCCCCTCTGCATGACAAACCGGCGAGGAGAACCGGTGTGGCTCCCCGCCGGAAAATGCGACGATTGGGGTTTTGACGACGAAGAGGGCGACGGCCGGAACCGCCCCCCCCTGACAGGCCCTTGATCCTTCAAGTTTAGGACGCCCCTTCAGGGCTTATTCCTATTCTATGGATTATTCCGGGGGTTCCCTTCGGTCACCCCCGGCTACTCACGGTCGCCCCCTTCGGGGGCTGAAAACCTCGATAGATCCGATCTTTTACAATCTTTCAATCCCAAGATGAAGGATCAAAGTGACAGGCAGGGGAATTATTCCTCTTCCTTGATGTACTGAGCCACCAGTTCCGCCTCGGCATTGCGGGTGGTTTTGCATTTGGGATAGCCGGAACAGCCGAGGAAGTAGCCTTTGCGTCCGGCGCGGAGCATCATGGGCTTACCGCAATTTTCGCACTTCTCTTCCGTCTGGATCGCCCGGGGTTTGGCGGGTCTGGGAAGGGAGGCGGCGAGTTTCTGGCCTTCCTCACCTTCGAGCGGCTTGGCGTTTTTGCACTTGGGATAGGCGGAACAGGCCAGGAAGAGACCGCGCGGCCCACGGCGCACGATCATGGGCGCTCCGCACTTGTCGCACTTTTCATCCACCTGGGGCAGCTGCACCGCAACGGCCTTGCCGTCCTTGACCTCGGCGATGGCCTTGGCGTTGCGGCATTTGGGATAGCCGGAGCAACCCAGGAACGGCCCCCGGCGGCTGTTGCGCACCCGCATGGGCGAACCGCACTTTTCGCACACCTCGTCGGTGTCGGGAAGCGCCTCGGAAGCGATGGCCTTGCCGTCCTTGACTTCGGCAATGTTGAGAAGTCCGTCGCATTCGGGATATCGGTTACAGGCGAGGAAAGGACCGCGCTTGCCGTTCCGGACGCTCATCGGGCCGCCGCATTTGGGGCACACCTCGTCGGTGGCCGGGGCTTTCTCGACGACGATCTTCCCTTCTTCGTCGTAGGCCAGGGGCTTGGCGTTCTTGCACTCGGGATAGTCCTCACAGCTGAGGAACCGACCGTTTTTGCCCCATTTGATGAGCATGGTCTTGCCGCACAGATCACAGGGAATGTCGGTGGGTTCGGCCAGCCCGCGGGGGCTTTTCATTTCCTTTTCGGCGACG
>DAOPYU010000084.1:0-13090 GCA_035353095.1 Candidatus Sumerlaeota bacterium
ACCGGCCCACACCCCAGATCCTCCTCGATCCGGCGTTTCAGCCGCGCCAGGTTGGCCGAGTAGGCCAGAGCCGACTCCTGCTGCTTGCTGTCGTGCTCCCCCTGCATCCACACAATAGCCCGCACCTGGAAAGGCAGCGTGGTCTTTTTCAGGTTCTCCAGGGCGGTCCGGACCAGATTGCGCAGGTTGAGGTACTGCATCCCGGCGTTCGGGTCGTCCGGTCCCTCGCCCGGATAGAAATTCTGACGCCCCGGCTTCGCCGCGCCCCCTTCCCAGTTGTCGCCGTTCCAGCCTTCATGGAGCGCCGCATCGCCGGCATTGTACTTGATCAGATAAATGAGCCGCCCCGGGTGATAACTGGCCATTGTGGCCGCAAAAGTGAGCTCCGGCCCGAATTCATCCTCGCGCGCGCTGGTTTTCGTCTTACCCGGCAACAGTTGCTCGAAGGCGGCGCCCGTCCAGAAGAACACATTCGGCATCGGGCGGTTGAACGCCGCGGGCAAGCCCTTGACTTTCGCCGTTCCCTGCATGTTCGACTGTCCGGCCAGAACATACACATCCACCCCGGCCACCGGCGCTTCCGAACCGTCCGCCGGAACCGCCGAAATCAGCTCGCGCTGCGGCGCGTTCGGGTCGGCGGCCGGTTGTGCCGCAGCCTCGGCGCCCGGTTGAACCACCCCGCCGGGGGCTTGTACTCCCTGCGAAGCGCCGGGCTGGACCACGACCGGAGCCGCGGGCTGCACCACCACGGGCGCGGCAGGTTGCACCACGACCGGAGCGACCGGCTTGGCCGCCACCGGAGCCGCGGGCTGGACAACCACCGGCTCGGCGGGTTGGACACCCACCTGTCCGGCAGGCTGAACGGCCTGCGCGGCGGCCGGACGCACCACCACGGGCTCTCTGACCGCCACATCCCCCGCCGCGGACACCGCATTCGCATCCTGCTGGGGGGCGTCACCCGCCGGCTTCGAGATCCGAACACGCTGAGCCGGAGCGACGGCATTGCCGACCGGTTGCGCCACAGGCGCTCCAGCCGGTTTGCTGATCCGATACATCGGAGCCCCCGCCGCATTGGCCGGCTGTTGAGGCGTGGCCGCCACCGGTTTCGAGATCAACACCCGGTTCGCGGCGCCCGGCTGAACCGCCGGGGTGGGAGTGGGCGTCGGTTTCACCACCTGAAGCTGTCCGACCCCAGCCGGATTGACGGCCTGCTGAGCCAGCGCCGACGTTCCAAGAAAAAGTAGAATCATGACACCCAAAAACTGACGCATACAGTCTCCTCCTGAGAGTCTGCCTTTTCCGGCAGGACAGGCGTATTCTATGGAATTCCGATTTGATTTGCTGCAAAAAAAGAGAGAAAAAGCGAGGAGGGAGGCCCGGTAAATAGCGCCAGATCAGATTGACCGGACGTAGATGAAACACAAACTCTTTCGGATTCTCAACCCGAGTCCAAACAATTGTTCTGCAAGGCTCAAAGGAGTATCTGACACCATCCGGCGAGAAACAGACCGTCCTTATATTCTCCAGCCGATTGTGTGCGCAGAATTGCCCGGCCACTGCCCCGACTGGCCGAAAACAGCATCCAGTAACGACTCAACAGCGCGTTGCTTTTCGTTCCGACTTCCGAGGGGGCCGACCAGAAATTGAGCGGTTGTCACATCCTCGGCCGTCTCGGCAAAGAACGCGCGATCGTTCGTCTGCTCGATCAGATGCACCACCCCGCCCTGTTTGCCGACACATGACTTCTTCCAATCGTCCTTTCGAACCGAACCGTTCCAGGCCCGATACAACTGCAACGCACCGTGGGTCCGGATGGCCCACTCGATCAACATGTTGCGATCCAGTTTGACTTGGCCATTCGCGTCGTTTCCCATTTCGCCCCTCCACCTCTCCGACTGGAGCACTCCATTTTCCACCGAGAGTCCGCGCTGGACCAGACCCGTTTGCAGCCATCCGCACCACACCCGTTCTGCTCCCTCGATGCTTACACCGTCCACCCGTTCTATCGTGGACTGTCTCCAGATTCTCCCAACTGGCCCGTGGAGTAAAGTAAGGGTTCGGCTAGAAAATTTCACCCGCTCCAGTTCTTGCGACACATTTGAGACAGACCTCTCCCAAACAGGTCCTCCAACCAATCCTGCGTAACGGTTTTCTCGGAACAAGATCACAAGATGAGTAGAATCCCGATCCGGGATTTCCAACATCCCACCCCTCCCAATCCCACCTCACCGGTTTCCATACGGCCAGACCCCTGATTGAATTGTTCTCCTGAGAAACCTGAAGGATTGTTCCCTTCTGTTTCCGTTCCGCCGGTTCAATCTTCATGAAAATTCCGATATTCCTTCTTGTGAACCGTTCCATTGATATTTATACTTCTATATCAGGAAGCATAAAAAGGGACAGATCAATCTCTGGAGGTGTTCAAATGCAACAATGGCCCCGTAACATTCTGATTCTCTCAATCCTCGTCTTGCCACTTGCCGGGTGCAACACCTGGAAAAACGGCGCCCGGGGCGAAGTCCTCACCAATTCCATCGGCATGAAATTCAAACTCATTCCTGCCGGGTCGTTTCTGATGAGTTCTCCGGACACGGAGAAAGATCGCCAGAGCAATGAAGGACCGGTACACAAGGTCACCCTCTCAAAGCCCTTCTACATCGGGGTACATGAAGTCACCATAGAGCAGTGGAGAAAGGTGATGGGGGACGACAATCCCAACGTGCAAGATGGCCCGAAAAAGCCGATGATAGGTATCTCCTGGCACAATGCCCAGGAGTTTGTTCGTAAACTCTCAGAAATGGAAAAGGTCACCTACCGTCTGCCGACCGAAGCCGAGTGGGAATACGCCTGTCGGGCGGGCACGACGACGGCGTACTATTGGGGCGAGAGTTTCGATGCCGGGTATGCCTGGTCCCAAGAGAATGGCGACCTTGATACCCATAATGTCGGCACGCGCAAGCCCAACGCCTGGGGACTCTACGACATGAGCGGCAACGTCTGGGAATGGTGCGAGGATTGGTATGGGCCGTATGCCGCGGAAGAACAAACGGACCCCAAGGGCCCTTCGAGCGGACAATACCGGCTGATGCGCGGGGGTTCTGCGTACAACGCGTCGAATCGCGCACGCTCGGCAGCTCGTTACGACTATGGCTTGCCAAACGCACGGACCCTCAACCTTGGGGTACGGATTGTGCGGGTTCCCTGATCGCGATACACGCTTTCCAAACGGGACAAAAGACGCCAGGACGCAAAGGATACGACTTGCACCCTTTGCGTCCTGGCGTCTTTGCGTTTCGTTTCCTGTTGGTTATAGTATTTTTTCAAAAGATTTGTCCCAATGGCGTATGAATAATTGGCCCCGGAGGGGCCTTCCCATCAATAGCCGTGGGTGACCGAAGGGAACCCACGGAAAAAAGATTGTAAATTCCGCACCCTGAAGGGGTGCCCCAACCCAAACAAATTCAATGATTGGGTAACTCCTTCGGGGTTGGATATTGTGGGGACATATCCCGTAGGTTCCCTTCGGTCACCTACGGCTAGTCAAGGGAAATCCCTTCGGGATTTCAACAGTCCTTTCGGACAAAACTTTTGAGAAATGCTATACTTCTTGAGATCGCGTCCCCGAAATTAATACTGAACCAACGAAAAATACGCGTGTCCCTTGAGTCGGTCCCGACCGTTGAGGAACGTCAGTTCCAGGATGGTGGCCGCTTCATGGACCTGTCCTCCCACCGCTTCGACCAGTTTGATGGCGGCTTCGAGCGTACCGCCCGTGGCCAGCACGTCGTCGAGCACCAGCACCTTCTCGCCAGGCTTCAGGGCATCCTGGTGGATCTCGATCGTGTCCTGACCGTATTCCAGGTCGAAACTCTGGCTCACGGTCGCGGCGGGCAACTTGCCCGGCTTGCGCACCGGCACGAACCCGCACCCGAGCCGCACCGCCAACGGTGCGCCAAAGATAAACCCGCGCGACTCGACTCCCACGATCTTCTGAATACCGGCCTCCCGGTACCGCTCGGCCAGCGACTCGACGACAAAGGCAAACGCTTCGGGATTGCCCAGCAGAGGCGTGATGTCTTTGAAAATGATCCCCGGTTTGGGGAAGTCGGGAATATCCCGGATAAACGACGCGACATTCATGAGAAAAAGAGACCTTTCAAGTGTGGGGGAAATAGCGGGTTCCCGCGAGAACTCCGAAATACTTTATCAGACCGCCCGCCAGGGGCGTTTGCGCTGCAGGTCGCTCGCCAGAACATCGAGCGCGATATTGACATCGTCCACAATCTGGAAATCGTACATGCCGGCACAGACAAAATCCGCGCCGTTCTTGAAGGCGTAGGAGAACCCTTCCTGGGGTGAAATGGCGCCCGCGGCCATCACCTTGAACGCGATCCAGGGCGCCTCGACCGTTTCCATGTACGCGATGGTCTCCTCGGGATTCTCGCACCAGATGTTGTCGTTCTGGTTCTGGATCTGGGCCGACCAGTAGTTGGTGTGGTGGAGCGTCTTCATCCAGAAATCGGGCTTGACCCCTGCTTCGACACATGCCTTGACAGTGGCGAGGTTGTGCGCGCCGATACCCGCCGGAACCCCCGCCTTGCGAATGAGCTCGAGCGCCTCGGCAATCTTGTCCACCTGCCCGTTCTGCGCATAACTGTCCGCCGTGCCCCCATGCAGGTAACAGGCGCTGGCGCCACTTTCCAGCGAAATATCAATCCCTTTGCGGATATCCCCATTCAGACAGCAGTCGGAAATAAACTGCATCTTACCGCCCTGGGTACGCCAGTATTTGTTCACGATGCGACAGAGGATCGGGTTGGTGATGATCGTGTTGACCCCGCACTGCTCGGCAATGCGGAAGGTGTCGAAAATCTTTTTGTCGGTATGGTAGGCCTTGACCAGGGTCGAGACATAGAGCAGGTCACGCGAGTGCGCCCAGCCGCCGATGAGGTTGCCTCCGAGAATCAGGCGGCTGATTTCCAGATCCCCGATTTTTGCCGTGGGAATCGTCCCCTTCAGATCTTCCAGTTTCGAGAAGCGGTGGGCCTTGATCGTGGCGCCCGACAGGGCGTCGGGCGATTCGCCCAGCGCGATCAGGTGCTTCTCTTCATAATTGTCCCACTGCCGTTTTTGCAGGTACGCATACACAAAACCGGCAAAGATTGGAAGCGACACCAGATGTTTGATCAAACTGCGTCGGGGCAGAGACGGGTGGTCGGACACGGGAAACTGCCCGGAAGACGGAACGGACGGTTGCCCGGTAGCGGCGGGAGAAGCCGCGGCCTTCTGCAGGGCCTTTGCATTGCGCCGCAACGCCAGCTCCGCCAGAAAACCGTCAAGTCCCAGATATTGGCCGCTCGGGAACACCGTCAGGACCAGCATCCCGAA
The DNA here is from genome assembly GCA_035353095.1 of Candidatus Sumerlaeota bacterium. GTDB lineage: Bacteria > Sumerlaeota > Sumerlaeia > UBA8349 > UBA8349 > DAOPYU01. The sequence continues at coordinate 5,389 of DAOPYU010000084.1, forward strand.
CAGTTCGACCAGATTCTTGTTCACAATCAGGTAACTGCCCTCGGCCTGCATCCCATCCACCAGGTGGGGCAGGGGCGGCTGCGCCAGATAGTAAAAACCCAGCATGACCGCCCCGAGAAACGCGGCGGGCCGCGCCACCAGACCGAAAAGCAGGCACGCCCCGATCAGGGTCAACCCCATCGAGTTCAAGTTGTTTACCACATGGAGAAGCCGCTCATTGCCCACCAGCACATGGAAATACTCCGCAAAATACCCCCGAGCCTCGAGCAGATAGGGGGCGGACGACCACTTGGGATCAATGACCTTGATCACCCCCTCATAGAGAAAATGCCAGCCAATCGTCATCCGCAGCAAGGCCAGAATGAATTTCTGGAACGCCGAAACAGGCTTGGAGAAATCGGGAACATAACTCGGCATCGGGTCTTCCTTCCTCAACTGGGGGGCTTTTACTCGGTTTGTATTCAATCAATCAGCATGCAATCACCGTAACTATAGAAATGGTATTCTTCTTGTACCGCAGTCCGGTACGCATTGCGAATACTTTCTGTATCGGAAAATGCACTGACCAGCAAAAGCAGAGATGAGCGCGGCAGGTGAAAATTCGTCAGCAGAACGTCCGTGGCCCGGAACCGAAAACCCGGCTTGACAAACAAACGCGTCCACCCCTCGAGCGGGCGAACCGGCCCGTCCCCGGTTTCCGAGTCCGGGAATAAAGACATCATCCCCTCCTCCGTCCGGTCCGGCGGAGCGAGCAGAATCGGTGACGGACCGGGATGGAAGACCTGCGCCAGGCTCTCCTCGTCGAGCGCCGCCGTTTCGAGCGCGCGCACACTCGTCGTACCGATGGCGACGATGCGCCGTCCCTCGCGCCGGGCCCGATTGATCCGGCGCGCCGTCTCAACCGAAATTCGGATAAACTCCTCGTGCATCGGGTGGTCTTCCACCTCATCGGTCTTGATCGGCTGGAAGGTCCCCGGTCCCACGTGAAGTTGAACGAAAACGCGCTCGATCCCCTTCCGTTCGAGCGCCTCGAGCACAGGGGGGGAAAAATGCAGCCCCGCCGTGGGCGCCGCCACACTGGCGCGTTCCTGCCCCGCGTAAACGGTCTGATAGCGGTCGCGGTCCTCAGCCTCTTCGGGCGCGAAAGACGGTGCGTGGACCGCCGCCTCCCCCGCCTCGTCGTGCTTGCGCGCCTTGAGAATGTAGGGCGGCAACGGGGTGTGGCCCACCTCTTCCAGCAGACGCCACCAGTCTCCCTGCCAGGTGAATTCCAACAGCCGCTCACCACTGGAAGGTTCCCCATACGCGGCCACCGTGGCTTCGAGACGCCCGGGGGCGAAGACCAGCCGGTCATGCAGTTTGATTTTCTTACCCGGCCGTACCATGGCCCACCAGGCTTTTTCCCCCTCCTGACGCAACAGGAGCGCCTCGATCCCTCCCCCATCGGGCAGGCGGCGTCCCAAAAGGCGGGCCGGGAAAACGCGCGTGTTGTTCAGCACCAGCAGGTCGCCGGGATGTAACAGGTCGGGCAATTCACGGAACGTGTGGTGCGCCAGCCGCCCGTCGGGACGCGTGACACGCAGCAGACGCGAATCCTCGCGCCGCGCCGCCGGGTGACGCGCGATCAGACGTTCGGGCAATTCGTAATCGTAATCTTCGGTTCTCATGGTCCCACTTTCACGGGTGGAGATGACGGAGCGACGGTATTCGGAGCCAGTTGCCGCTGGAGGGTATCGCGAAGTTGACTCAGGGTCTCGGAGAAATCGAACCCCTCCCGGATAAACCGCAGAATCAACCGGACCGCCGCCCGATCCTGCCGGGCCGCCGCGTCCCGCAACAGACGGGCGCACTGGGGCGTCGAAAGTTGGACGGGATACCACGCCAACGCATCCTGGCAGGCTTGATTGGCTCCCGCCGGGTCGTCCAGAATATACCGCCGCACATCGGCCAGCAGCATGAGCGCATGACCCGGTTGACTCGACGCCCGCAGAACCTCCCGTTCGAGCGTCCGCCCTTCGGCCTCCCGCCCGTTGGCCCGCAACGCCTCGGCAAACGCCAGGCTCCAGAACTCATCCCCGCGCAGGCGGGTCTCCAGAAGCGGCTGCATCAATTCAACCGCCCGATCATACGTCTTTTGACGCACGGCGAGAATAAAGTCGAGCAAAACCACATCGGGGTTCTTTGCGTAACGCCAGTGGACGGTTTCCAGATCGCGGCGAAACCCGTCGAGATCGTTCGCCGCCAGTCGGATTCGCGCCAGCAGGCTGTAGATCGGGAAAGCCACGCTCGAGTCGGGGACCGCTTCGAGCGCCTCGGTCAGATAGGGGATGATCGGGGCCGGTTTTCCCGTTTCCAGGGCCGCATTGGTCTGCTGCTCCATCTCCTTCAAGAGCAGATCGCGATTGTACCGGTCCAGCAGGATGAACGCCTCGCGGCGCCGGGCCTTTTCATCCGCGCGCGCGGCGTCGAGCCGATCGAGCCAGTTGAAGACGAAATCGGACGAACCGGGGTTGTAACGCACCGACTGTTCGCGACAGGCCAGAGCCTTCGAACGCGCGGACGCGTCCTGGGAGTCCACCATCTGAAACGCCGACCAGACCTTGGCCAGCCGGTGCCAGGTCAGATGGTTCTGCCTGGGTCCCAGTTCGGGGGCTTCCGTCTTCAGAGTCGGCCAGAGCGGCTCGAAACGCGCCATCCGACTCGCCTCCCGCAGCCGGTTCAGGGCGCTCAACAACAGATCGCGTCCCTGCCCCAGAATCTCGAACGCCTGTTGCGACTTGCCACTCTGCCGGACCCGGGTCGCCTGACGGAGGCTGTCCATTCCCAGGTTGAACTCACACTCGGCCAGTTCCACAAGGGTCTGGTATTGCCGCGCAGAAAGATTCAGGCTTTCACCAAAAGCGCTTCGCGACTCCTCGAAAGCCTGAGAAGCAAGCAGGTTCGACCCGCGTTTGGCCAGCGCATCGGCGTGCAACCGCCGGATCAGGTAATACCCGCCCGGAAGCAACGACGCCCACACAAACAGAAGGACGGTCAACCGCGCCACCCGGACCATCCGCAGCGAAACGACCGGTTTCTTCGTTCCAGCAGGACGAACAGGGGGAAGGCTTTCCGGCTCCTCCCAGACCGTCACCGGTCCATAAAAAAGGGCCGCGCAGAAAATGAAAACCGTCGCGATCGGAACAATATGGAAAGGGAAATCCACAAGCCCGTGCAGCAGGATCGCCAGCAGACCGAAAAACGCGCACGTGCGCCGCATCCGGAGCGCCGGATCGTCCAGGGCCCGCAGACGCTGAAACCCCTCGCGCAGAAACAGAAAGAGCGCGCACAGAGCCAGTCCCAGTCCTACGGCTCCCATTTCGACCAGGATCTGGAGATACTCGTTGTGCGCATGGTCGGTGATCGAGTCGGTGGGGGCCAGCCGTGTGTCGGGATGGTCGAAGAAATACCGCGCCTGCGCCGCTGGAAACACAATCGGGAAACTGCCCAGCCCATGCCCCAACACGGGTTTCCGGGCCACCAGCCATCCGGAAACCGTCAGGATGCGCAGGCGGGTTCCCTGGATCAAGACCGAGGGCTGAAACGACCGGATGCGGGCGATGAAGTCCGCGCGGTCCTTCTCCCCCGGGTCGAGCAGTTTCGGCGCCAGCAGGGCGCCCGCGGCCAGACAGGCAAGACCGCCCACCAGCGCGGTCCGCCGCCACGACACCCGCACACCGGCCAGCGAACGCAGGCCCAGAACAAATCCGACACAGAGAACCGGCAGCGCCACCCACACAAACCGGCTCTTGGTCACCACCAGCACATACAGGGCCAGAACCAGTCCCAAGCCGGTCAGGAGACGCCGCTTCCAGTCCCGCGCCAGAATCAACCCGCCCAGCAGGAAAAAGAAAGCCGGCAGACAGGCCACCGCCAGACCCGTATTGTGCCCGATCAGCGCCCCGTACAGGTTCCGCTGAAAGGGACCTTCATAGCGGTTCATGACGGTGAAAATCCAGTTGGAGAACGGATGGGTCGCCTGAGCCGCACTGACCAGAAGCAGGACAATCCCCGTTCCGACCACACACCCCACTCCCCAGCGTTCCAGACGCTCGGTCCGGGGCGCCAGGAGCACCCCCAAGGTAAACAATCCCCAGACCGACACCGCAAAAAGTTGGTCCGTCCATTCAGAATCCAGAAAACGATGCGGGGCGTAGAAAGCCGAAATCAAACACACGACCAGAAAAATCAGAACCGCCCAGAGGCCATGTGTCAGACGCGGACGCGGCCACAGTCCCAGAAGCCACCCCGTGGCCCAGCAGGACAGCGCCGCTCCCAGCGCCACACCGGCCAGGCTCTCCTTGAGCGTCAGGGGAGAGAACTCAAAGCGCAGAAAAGCCAGCAGCCAGGAAAACCCCTTCGGGTCCAGCGACAGAAAACCCGCCAGCCGGTCCAGAACAGAATCCGGCAACGAGAAAGGGTAAACCAGATTGGCCAGTCCCAGCGCCACCAGGCCCAGAACCCACCCCGCTCCCACCAGCCGTCCCGCCACCCGGGGAGACACAACCTTCCCCTGCGGGGAAGACACAGAATGCCTGGACTGGGAGGAGGGGACCATACGAGCCTTCCCGGTTGGATTCAAGGGACGGTTCAAGCCGCCAGACGGGCTGCCGGAACGATTTCCCCATCCATGATAATCGGCCCGCTCGTTCGCGCAATGGTTTTCTCAGAAGACTTCAGGCAAGAAATACACTTCCGTGTCTTTCAGACTTGAAAAGGCAGAATTTCCCCGGCTCCCAACACCCCATCGCCCGCTTCATCGTAGAAAACCGCCGTCTGGCCCGGCGCAACGGCCCGAACCGGCTGATCGAACTCCACACGGACCCGGCATCCGGCCTCGACAGGATACAAAGTACCCGGCACGGCCACGGTCCGGTAACGGATCTTGATCCGCGCCCGACAGGGTTCCGAAAGCGTATCGAGCGCTCCCCACGTCACCGGTCCGGTTTCGAGACTCCGGGCCAGGAGGCTTTCCTGGGGACCGATCACCACCGAATGGCTTTCCGGACACAACCGCACCACATAGAGCGGATGGGGTGCGCTGACTCCCAGACCGCGCCGCTGCCCCACCGTGTAGTGGTGAATCCCCGCGTGGCGACCCACCACACGCCCCCCCTCTTCCACAATCGGTCCCGCTCCCCCTTCCGGCAACCGTCCGGCCAGAAAACGCCGGTAATCGTCGTCGGCAATGAAACAGATCTCCTGGCTTTCGCTTTTTTCCACCACCGGCAACTCCCAGCGGGTTGCCAGCGCGCGCACATCCCCTTTGTGCCGGTCGGCCAGGGGCGCGTGGAAATGCGCCAACTGATACTGGCTCAGACGCGAGAGAAAATAGGACTGATCCTTGTGGTCGTCCGCCGCCCGATGCAGTTCCCACCGCCCGCTCCGCTCGTTCCGCACGATACGGGCATAGTGGCCGGTCGCCACCCCAGCGTACCCGTTCTCGAGCGCCCAGTCCAGCAGAGCCCCCAGTTTGATGGCGGGATTGCACAGAATGCAGGGATTCGGAGTGCGGCCCTGGCGGTACGCTTCAACAAACGGCTCCACCACCCGCTCCTCGAAAAACGCGCGCAGGTCGAGGACCCGGAACGGAATCCCGATGCACTCCGCGACGGCGCGGGCATCGGCCTCGTTTTTCTCGATCCGGGCGCACAAGAGCCGATCCTGCGGATCCCACCAGAGACGCAGGTGAACCCCCAGCACTTCGTACCCCGCCTCGAGCAGCAATCGCGCCGTCACGGCGCTGTCCACACCGCCACTCAGCGCGGCCACAAGCCGGGGATTCTCATCGGAAAAGGGCATACCGGGACCGTCTGTTCCCCTCCAACACAAATACGTTATTCAGACGCTTTGTTCTCGAAACCCAGTTCCAGGGTGACCCCCTCCTTACTGCACTTCAGGGGTTTGAGGCTCAGCGACAGAATCTCATCCGTTTCCGCCTCCAGCGAATCTTGAGCCATCTGGATCTGAATGGAAGCCGTCCGGTCGATTTTGGTCGAGAGAATCTGCCGGAACACGCGGCGGTATCCCCGCCGGGCCACGATCGTACAGACCTGCCGGGTCGTGTTCCCCGAATCCTCGGTCGCTTCGCCATACAGGGGGTCAATCCGCAGTTTGAGGTGAATCGGCGGATTGGAATCAATCCAGAGTTCACACGGCGATTCCGGCTTCACATCGAGCGTCGTTTTCAGGAGGCACGGTTGCAGTTTATCCTCCTCCTGATCCTTGCGAGTCACCACATAGGGCGCCGCCTCCTGAATCTGAACCCGGTTGTCCTGCCGGATGAAGGTATAACCGTGCGACGCCAGCATCTGGGCCAGAATTTCCCCCAGGGGACGTCCCCCCGCTTCCTGAACCGTCAACGCCAGCGATTTCGTAGCCGGGGGATAATTCAACTCCAGCCCTTCTTCGTTCAGGATGGTACTGAGCCCCGCCATGTTCAGGTTCGAGAAATTGAACACATCGAGCGGACGTTCGAGAATCCCCAACTGCGTGGGTGTGGTATCCTCGGAGTTGTCCTCGAGATTCAGATCCTCGCTGCTGCCGTCCACCTCCATGTTTTCCGGTTCCAGAGCCACCTGTTCGATCTTCTTGTTCTTCGGACGCGAGTGGCCCATGCGGGGAACGACATAACGCACGGTGCCATAGATAATGGAAATAGCCAGCAGAACCAGGACCCCCAGACGCAACCGGGGGTCGCGAGGCAGAAAACGAAAATGGTGATGGTGGTGGTGATGATGTTCATCGTCATGGTCACGGTCATGGTGGTGATGGGACATGGCAGGGTTTCTCCCTGAAGACAGAATGCGTTCGGAATCGGAACACTCCCGATTTTCCAAACGCTTGTCCGGACAACCCGGACCGATTCGTTCCCGAATCCCTCCCGGGACTTATCAGTAGGTCTTTTCGTACTCGCTCTGCAGTGTCTTGAGTTTCTTGCCCGTCAGGCCGAACCCGACCTTCTCGAGCGCGTCGAGCGCGTAATTCAGCCGCCGCCGCGTCATGTCACTGCCCAGAATCGCCATGCTCTCGAACAACGGGGTCGAGACCGGCGACCCGCTGAGCGCCACAAAGAACGGCGCCACCACGTCGCGCAATTTCAGCCCTTCCTTCTCCGCCATGTTCTGAATGCACCCCTGCACCGTTTCCGCATTCCACTGGCGGATCTTCTCCATCTCCCAGATGGCAATGCGCAACAGCCGCGCGGCCTGTTCGCCGCTCAGGTTCTTCCCCAGCAACAACTGCGGATCGTATTCGATCCGGTCGGCGAAAAAGAAAGCGGTCATCGGGACCAGATCCGAGAGTTTTTCGAGCCGTTTCTGGACCAGCGGCAGAATCTGCTCCCACGTCGCATCGTTCAGCATCCACTCTTTCAAACGCCCCAACAGATCCACCGTGTCACACTTCTCGCGCAGGTACCGCCCGTTGAGCCAGTTCATCTTGACGATGTCGAAGATCGGCCCGCCCAGGCTCACGCGGCCGATGTCGAAACTCTCGACCATCTCCGCCACCGTGAACATCTCCTCCCCGTTCGGGGGGGTGTACCCCATCAGGCCCAGGTAGTTGAGCAACGCCTCGGGCAGGATGCCCGCCTGACGGTAATAGAGGATGCTGGTCGGGTTCTTGCGCTTGGACAGTTTCGACTTATCCGGGTTACGCAACA